>JBOHYR010000130.1:0-8267 GCA_050737995.1 Rhodanobacteraceae bacterium | reverse complement strand
TGCTCAACGTCACCGTATTCGTGTTCTTCTTCATCAAGCAGCGCCGGCGCCGGCAAATTTTCCGCTACGCGCTTTTCCCGTTGCTGGGACTCCTGATCGTTGCCTTCGTGTGGTCGGGATTCGACCGGCTCACCTTCCTGATTGGCGGTTCATGGCTGCTGATTGGAGTGCTTCTGGGTGCGTTGCGCCGCAAACGTCTCGCACCCCTGGAATTGCCATGACGCTGTTTCGTCGGGTCGGAAGCAACATTCCGCCGCCACCCGACCGGCGCGGCTGCTTGCAACAGCACCAGCCGGATCGTCCATATCGCTTACCGAATCGGGGATGATGTTTGAAAACGGAGCTGCCCGAACGCACGCCCATCATCCAGATCCGGCAGCCAACACCTTGCCCGGATTCATGATGCCCTGCGGGTCCAGCGCGTGCTTGATCGAGCGCATCATGGCAAGTTCGACGGGATCCTTGTAACGCACCAGCGCCTCGCGCTTGAGCTGGCCGAGGCCGTGCTCGGCACTGATCGATCCGCCCATGGCATGGACGCTGTCGTGCACCAGTTCGAAGACGGCATCCTGTCGCGCCAGCAGCGCGTCATCGGTCCAGTCGCCGCCATGGGCCACGTTGTAATGCAGGTTGCCGTCGCCAAGGTGGCCGAAGATCACGTGGCGGATGCCGGGAAACGCCTGCTGCAACGCACGGTTGGTGTCTTCGACAAAGGCCGCCATGCGCGACACCGGCAGCGACACATCGTGTTTGATGGCCTTGAAGGATTCCTTCTCGGCCAACGGAATGCTTTCGCGCAGGTGCCATAAGGCCTTGCTTTGCGCCATCGACCTGGCGATCACCGCATCCTTGACGCAACCGGCCTCGATGGCCTCGCCCAACACGGTTTCGAAACGTTCGCGCGCGTGCGCCTCGCTTTCACTGTCGGACAGTTCCAGCAACGCATACCAGGGCAGCGCCGCCGCGACGCCTTCGAACGGCATGCGCTGCTGGGGAAAACAGCGCACCACATCCGCGAGACAATCGCCCGCCATCAGCTCGAAGCCGGTGAGCGACGCGCCAAACCCGTGCCGCGCCCGCCCCAGCGTGGCGATCGCATCTTCGATCGACGCCAGCGCCAGCAGCGCGGTGCAACGTGCAACCGGCAGCGGATAGAGCTTGAGCGTGGCGGCGGTTATGATTCCGAGCGTGCCCTCGCTGCCGATAAACAGGTCACGCAAATCGTAGCCTGCGTTGTCCTTGCGCAGCCCGCGCAATCCATGCCAGATCTCGCCCTGCGCAGTGACGACCTCGAGGCCAAGCGTGAGCGCGCGCATCATGCCGTAGCGCAACACCTCGGTGCCGCCGGCGTTCGTGGAAAGATTGCCGCCGATCGTGCAACTGCCTTCCGACCCCAGGCTCAAGGGAAACAAACGTCCCGCGTCGCGCGCAGCCTCCTGCACCGTCTGCAACACGCAGCCGGCCTCGACTTCCATCGTGTCATTGTCCAGGTCCATACCGCGGATGCGGTTCATGCGTTGCAGCGACAGCACCACCGCACGCCCCGAATCATCCGGCGTTGCGCCACCGCACAAACCAGTGTTGCCACCCTGCGGCACGATCGGCACGCCCGCGCCGACGCACGCCCGGACTACGGCGGCCACCTCGTCCATCGAGCCGGGACGCACCACCGCCAGTGCGTGACCGCTGTAACGCTCGCGCCAGTCCGTCAGGTACGGCGCCGCATCAGCGTCCGTCAATACGTGCGCTTTGCCCACGGCAGCGCGCAAGGTGTCCAGGTAATTCATGGCTTGTTGGTTTCCATATCCATTGCCGCGGAATCAAGCATTGTAGACATGGCTTGATAGCCGGCAAAACACCTGCGTGTCGAACGCAAGCAGCACAACGAACCGTGCACACCTCACCGCACCGGATGCCCGTGGGCACCCGGCCAACCAATCCACCATGGCGATGGCTGATAGGCAAGATGCCGACGGTGAATGTTACGGATCAATGACTGCTACTGAGGGGATGAACGTACTGTCGGTACCGACCTGAGCTGCCCGTCACGAGCGTCCGCTCCTCGTTTTTGCGAGTCACCCAGAAGCAGAGGTTCGGTACGATTTTGTCATCGCGCAGGAGGCGGGTGTTGACCCGCCAAGTGCGCGATGTGGAGGATACTGGTGCGGACGCTCTCAATCATGGCGGGCGTCGGGTCTTGGACAATGGAAAGGTTGGAGCGCTGATGCGGCGGCCCGAGCCGTGCATGCGGAGGGTGTTTCGTACTTGCCGCGTGCGGGCGGATCGGCGGCACCTTCAGGGAACGGAAATGGCTTGCAGCGTGAGAAGCGCGCCATTCTGGTCTCTGGCCGACAGGCGATAGCGCCCCGGGCGCAGGTACAACTCACCGACCGGGGTGCTGTCTTCGCCGTAGGTAACCTTGACGTCGCCGACGGTCATCAGCGACACGGGATCGAGCACCATGCGGTCGGCGGGAATCGCGGCGTCGCCCTCGTTGTGGTAACGCGCACTTACCATGCAAGGGTAATGATCGTGACAGACGCTCCCGTAAACGGTATATGGCACACGTAGTCCCCACAGGCCGAGCCAGGTCGGTCGACCCAGTTGGAAATGTTCCTCCGGGAAGATCACGCTGACATCGTACCCGGGCCTGAGCGACCACGGTTTGCCGTTCTTGTTGATGAAAACAATTGGCTGTTTCGGGTGAGTCGCGGCGATGATTGCGTCGTAGTCGGGGTGGTCCATCGCGTGATCCCGATGCGGGATCAGGATGGTCTGTTCCACCGACAACGGGTTGAGACCGCTGTCCTTGATGAAGTGTTCGGCCATCGATTGCGTGCCGAGGAACTTGCCGGCCTTCTGGATGTGTTCGTAACCGGCGTTGACTACCAGTCGCGCCTTGGGATCGTCCTTGAGGATCTTCCACAGGTTCTCGGCCTGCTGCGCCTCGCGCGCATCGCCGGATTGAGTGGGGTCAGCCTCGTAGGCAACCACCTTGTAGCCGAGTTTCAGCGCGGTGCGCACCATCTCCGCGTAGATCGGCTCGCGGGTATAGTAGCCGCTGGCCGCGGTGGGATAACCGCGCCTGGTCAGCGCAGCAATATCTTGGGGATTCAGGGTTTCCACCGCGAAGGTGTTGAAGCCTTCCGCTCGCAGCGGCTTCAACGACCGAACCGTGAGTGTGCGCGTCAGCGCGATGTTGTGGGCCTCGTTGAGGAACACCACGCGGTGGTTCTTGGCGAGTTGCGGAATGCAGGTTGCGGCCTGCACCGGATGCTCGCCGGGGATCGACAGCGGCGAGGGCGCGTCGTCGCGCAGCGCGCGTTGCGGGATCGAGAAGCTGGCCTCGGCGTCCCTGTAGTCACCGATGAATGTCTGGTACCAGGAAAGATACTGGCCGAAGATCATGCGGAACGCCGGCTGGCTGTCCGCCGCGTAGGCACGACGCATCACCTGATATTGCGCCAGCAGGCCCTTGTAATGGTCCGCGCGCTTCATGATCGCGTCGGACTGGTTAATCGCCTCGAGCTGCTGCTCGTGCCAGACGGACGGTGTCTGCGCGATCGCCGCCTGGATCATGGTCAGCAGGAGCGTTGCGACACTGATGGTGCGTGCAATGTGCATGGTGTGCCGGTGACCGTTACCAATGCGGCAGAACGATACACCTGCCCGCTATCCATGATGTGCCGTGCGCCGGAACAACCATATCGCGGGCCTAACCACGCCAGCCTGCGTTCGCGGCAGGACTCGGGCGCGTCGAGTTCATTAAACGAACCAATCATTAGCTGCTGAACCGCCTCCATCGCCCCTCACTTGCGATGGCAGCTCTACGGTAGCCAATTGCGTGTAGTGAATGACCGCAGTTGGCCGGTCACCTGCCTTTGGTTGCGGATCACCGTTTGATCGGTCGGGAGTGTTTCGTCAATGGTCGCGGTGCGACCCGTTGCAGCCGGTGGAGAACGGCAGCTTTAGGGCAGGCCAGTCGCCCCAGCCGTCGCCTGGCATGTCGAATTCCCGTCGTTGATACAGGTTCCGACAACGCACGTCATGCCGGTTGTCCGCAACTCGCATGCCGAGCTTATTCCAGCGTCATGGTGGTGTATTTCTTGGCGAGTTGCTGGAAGCGTGGATCGGCGCGCAGCGCCCGATACATCGGACTGATGGCGAGGTCGCTGCAGGCGACGGGATTGGCCGGACAGAAGTTTTCCAGCAGTTGCAGCGCGGAAGCATTTTTGCCGAGCGCGAGATACATCTGCAGCAGGTTGCCGGCGACATCCTGATTGGATTGATGGCGGCTCAAGTCCGCGAGCGCGTCGAGTGCCTGCGGCCGCAGGGCGGGATCCTGTATCGCCCGGTACACCAGCCGTCCGGCTGCGACCTGCTGTTTGTCCAAATCAGTCGCGGGTTGCACGCGGTCAAAACCCGTCAGCACCTTGTCAGACTGGTGCAACTGCTGGTAGGCGTAGGCGAGATAGACCGCGCTGTCCACGTCGGTGGGATCGAGGCGCAGCAGGGTCTCGGCCGCATGGTTCATCTGTGCCCAGTCGCCCAGATCCTGAGCGCACACCACCAGATTGTTCCAGGCGGCAGCATTGGCGGGATCGAGCAGGGTGGCCTCGCGCGTCTCGGCCAGCGCCGACTTGAGCGGCAGCACGTTGCCGTAACCGAGATGCGCGGCCTCGTTGCTGGGATCGAGTGCCAGCGCCTTCTGGTATTCCGTCCGCGCTTTGGCGATGTCGGGCGGATCGGCGTTGGCATCCGCGTTGGCCAGGGCCACCCACGCGTCGGCATTGCGCGGGTCGAGCGCCAGCGCTTTTTGCGCGTGCGCGCGGATCGCCGGCAGCGTAGTCTTGAGCGGCAGATCGGAGCGTTCGGTCAGGTCGAGCAGCGCGCGCGCCAGCAGCGCATGCGCGTCGGCGTAGTCGGGATCAAGCACCAGCGCCTGCTCGAAGTCCTGGCGGGCGGCGTCGAGGCTCTTGGCATCCGGTTTATTGATGAGCGCGCGGCCCTTCAGCACCAGCTCATGGGCTTGCGGGTTGCGGGTGCCGCCCGCGGGCAGGTCCACTTGCGCCAACTTGACCTGCAACGCCTGAGCGATGGACTGCGAGACCTGGTCCTGCACCTTGAAGATGTTGGCGAACGAATCGTCGTAATGCTGCGACCAAACTTGATAACCGGTGCGCGCATCCACCAGTTCGGTGGTGATCCGCACTTGATCGCCCGCGCGCGCGATGCTGCCGTGCAGGATATGCGCGACGTTCAGCGCCTTGCCGATTTCCTTGGCCGATTCGCTGCTGTTGCGGTATCTGGACGCGGTGTCCCAGGCGATCACCCTCAGCGCGGGATTCTGACCGAGCGCGTCGGTGAGCTCCTCGGTGATGCCGTCGCTGAAGTATTGCTGTTTCGAATCGCCGCTCAGGTTCTGGAACGGCAGTACCACCAGCGTGTCGGTGGCCGGGTTGAAGGCGGCTTGCGCCGCGATCGCGGCCGGCGCATGGCGCCGAATGAAATAGCCCGAACCGAGCAGTACAATCGCCACCGCCATCACGCCGATGATCGCGAAATCCAGCTTGCGCGCGGTCGAATGCGTGATCGATGCGTTGGGCGCGACCTCGCTCTCGCGCTTGATCCCCTGCGGAGTGAACTCGTAGAACCAGGCGAACGCGACCCAGAACGGAAATCCGATTACCGCCGCGATCAGGAACCAGCGCGTGACCCAATCGGTAAGTCCCAAGGCAGGACTGAATTGCGAAAGGCCCTGTCCAAGCGCCCAGATTGCACCGGCGTACAACACCGCCGCGCGCAGCACGTTGCGGCGCTTCAACTCGGAAAAGAAGCTTTGCCGTTTCGCCACGTTGACGGCGTCCCCGCCGGCGACAGGCCGGCCTCGCGCAAGTCTCGGCGTTTGCGGGGGCCAGCGCAAGCTGGACGTGCCGCTCGGCCCGAGCACGGCGGCGCGAACTACCATCAATCAGGCAGACCGCAGCCCCTCACAGGCCGCTTTCCGGCGGCTCACTTGAAAGGACGAGCGTCCGGAGTTGGCCGAACAGCGACCGGAACAGGAGTAGCCCATCAGCGGGTAAGCCCCCTCTCAATGAGAACCCCCGCCAGCGTGCTCGAAGTTAGGCAGCAGGCCGAACCTCAAGCCGCAGCCCGAGCGCGGCGCACACCCTTTGCACGGTCTCAAACCGCGGATGTGCGCCGGGGCGAAGTGCCTTGTACAGGGCTTCACGGGCAAGACCTGATGCCTGAGCGATGTCCGTCATGCCGCGCGCCTTGGCCACGTCGCCGAGCGCTGCGGCGAGCAGGCCAGGATCGTTTTCCTCGATGACCGCAGACAGATACTCCGCGATCGTTGCATCATCCTCAAGGTAGTCTGCCACGTCGAAAGTGGGGAGCGTGGCTAGCTTGATTTTACCTTTCACTGTCACGGGGTTCACCGTTCTATGGGTTGTCCAATTTGGTCGCCAGTTGCTTGGCCTCTGCAATGTCACGAGCCTGCGTTTTTTTGCTGCCACCCGCGAGCAGGATGATCACTGTCTTACCGCGTTGGACGTAGTACATGCGCCATCCGGGGCCGAAGTGCTCGCGCATTTCGTAAACACCACCACCCACCGACTCGACGTTGCCCAGGTTGCCTAGCATCGCTTTGCGCAGGCGTTTGAGCAGACGGGCCTTGGTTTTCGGATCACGCCGGTCTCGAAGCCATGCCTCGAACTGCGGGAGCGTCCGCACGGTGATATTCTGCATGGGCGCAGTGTAATCGTTCGATTACATAGAGGCAAGCCTGATGCGGCCAAGCCCGAGTGTCCTCAGGTGAGGCACGGTCGCGCCAAGAATGCAGTTGGATGGCAATACCTCGTCCGAACTGGTAAGTTCCAAGCTTAGGCAAACCTCCCGAACCTCGTTGTCTGATCACAACGGCTCCCCCGTCAGCAGTTGGCGTCGCGCGGCGCATTGGCCGGTAGCCCTTGACTGCCAAGCTTGCTGTCCAACATCATCCGACTGGCCGTGGATTACCATCGGACATTTTCGCAGTCATCGAACCGCATCAGCGTGAAACTCGACCTTCCCGACGAAGACGTCCCTCCGGAATTCAGCGTCGCGATGCATCGTGTCTGGCGGCAGGCCAGTGGCATGATCGCCGGTGGCTGCGACTACGCGGCCTACGTCTCGGCCATGCGCGACGAACACGCGAAGATCGTTAAATACACCGACGGCTTCATGGACTGGCCGCAAGCGTTGGTCATCGCGCGCATGCTCTGGAAACAGACACCCAACCCCACGTGCGATTACGCCTGCCCATCCCTGCCCGAACCCGAGCGCAACACACCTTGTCCATGTGGTTCGGGCCGCAAGTACAAACACTGTTGCCTGCCGCTGACACACGCCATGTCGGTGCCCGACATCAACGGACTGGTGCTGTTGCTGGATGCCTTACCGAAGAAACGTTGGCACGAACTGGCCGGCAGCCGGATATCCGTGGCGATGGTCGAGGCCGCTGCGTTTGAGTTGCGCGAGAAACGCGATACCAGATCGGCGATCGCATTGCTGGAACCGTGGTTCAAGCGCGACGACGCCTTCATCACCAAACGAGAATCCCTGCTCGACGCGCTGCTCGATGCGTACGGCGACGCCCGCCATGAGCGCAAAAAAGCACGGCTGCTGGAACGCGCCATCGCAGCCGGTGACAACGTAATCCGTTCGGCGGCGCTGCAGCGGCAAGCCTCGATGCTGGCTGACCAAGGGGATTACGCCGCTGCTTGGCAAACCTTCACGCAAGCGCAACGCGCCAATCCGCATGCAGTGTCGCTATCGCACCTGGAAGTGACGATCCTTCTGGATGAAGGGCGAACCGACGAGGCCCGCGATCGCGCCCGGTTCTGGATCAAGCGGCTGGAAGCCATGCGCGACCCGAATCTGACTCATTTGATTGCATTGCTGCGCGACCTTGGTGAGCGTGGCAAGGCCGCCCTAACCGACAAGATGCTCGAATGGAACCCGGACCTTGCCGAACTCGACGAGGCATACCAGCACGCCCCGTCCGTAGCTTCGCTGTACACGCTTGACCCCGGCGACGACGAGACCGGCCCGCTGCGCCCCAAGCCTGCGCTGCGCAAAGCGCTGCAAGCATGGGCCCGGTGTTCGACAAGCCTCGCGCACTCGCCGATGGAAGCTCTGATGAGCGAGGAAATAAACGACGTCGGCGGCATCGAGGACTGGTTGCCAGCGCTGCGCGAGCAGCCGAACTTGTGGAATGCCTTCGA
>JBOHYR010000129.1:0-7488 GCA_050737995.1 Rhodanobacteraceae bacterium | reverse complement strand
CGAACGCCACGCCGTGGCGCGCAAACCCACCCGTGTCTGGCGCCGGTTCATGGGTTTCTACGAAAGCGTATTGCTCCACGTTCTCGAGTGGCCGGCTCTGCTGCTGATCGGACTGATCCCGCTGGTGGTGGTCGGCGCGCTCGCATACAAATCGGTCGGCAGCGGTTTCATGCCGAAGATGGATGAGGGCGGTTTCGTGCTCGACTACATCGCCCCGCCCGGCACCTCGCTCACGGAAACCAACCGCCTGCTGGACACGGTCGGGGCGATTCTGCGAGCCGACCCCTACGTCGATACCTGGTCACGCCGCACCGGGCTGCAACTCGGGGGCGGCCTTACCGAAGCCAACACCGGCGATTTCTTCGTGCGCCTCAAGAACGGGCCACGGCCGCCGATCGAGGACGTCATGGCCGAGGTTCGCCGGAAAGTCACCGCGCAAGTACCGGGACTCGACATCGACTTTGCGCAACTGATGGAAGACATGATCGGTGACCTCACCGAGGTACCGCAACCTATCGAGGTGAAGTTGTATTCGGACAACATCGGCGAACTCGACGCCAGCGCGAAAAAGGTTGCCGCGCAGCTCGCCAGGATCCCGGGCGTCGTCGGCGTCTTGAATGGCATCAACCCTGCCGGGAACGCGCTGGAAGTGCGGGTCGACCCCGTCAGGGCGGCACTGGCGGGTGTCGATCCACGCAGCGTGGCCGACCAGGTTGCCGCGGCGATCGCGGGCAAGATCGCCACGCGACTGCCACAGGGCCCGAAAATGGTTGGCGTGCGCGTATGGGTGCCCCCGCAGGATCGCGCGGAGATCGAACAACTGGCGGCGTTGCCGATCAGCGGTAGCCAAGGCGATGTGTTTCCCTTGTCCAGGGTGGCAACCTTGCGTGAGCAAAGCGGCCAGCCGGAAATCGACCACGAGAACCTGAAGCGCATGCTCGCGGTCACTGCCCGTATCAGCGGACGCGACCTCGGGTCCACCATCGGTGACGTGAAAAAGGTACTTGCCGCACGCGGCGAACTTCCATCCGGGATGTACTACCAGTTGGGTGGCCTGTACCGGCAGCAGCAGATCGCGTTCCACGGCCTGACCATCGTGTTGCTGACCGCGCTCGCACTGGTGTTCACGTTGCTGTTGTTCCTGTACGAAAGTTTCCTCGTTGCGCTGGTGGTGTTGATCCAGCCGCTGCTGGCGATCTGCGCGGTGTTCATCGGGCTTTGGGTCACCGGCACCGAACTCGATATCTCCTCGATGATGGGCATGACGATGATTGTGGGTATCGTCACTGAGCTGGCCATCTTCTATTTCTCGGAATTCGCCGAAGTGCAAGCCCACGCGGCGGAAGGCGAAGCGCCGACGTTTCGTTGGACGCTGCTGCAAGCTGGCCACAACCGCATGCGTCCGATCCTGATGTCCACCATCGCCGCGATTCTGACCTTGTCGCCACTCGCCCTCGCGATCGGACGCGGCGCGCAGATGCAGCAACCGCTGGCGATCGCAATCATCGCGGGCATGCTGGTGCAGGTACCGCTTGTGTTGGTGGTGATGCCGACCCTGTATTTGCTTGTCGCACGCCACGAGGGATCCCCGGAATAACCTGCTGCGCCTGCGATATTCTCCGATGCTTCGCGCCGAATACATCCGTGCGCGACGGCATCCCCCCGCCGCTGCGCGGCGACCCCTTCCTCCGGAAGGGGGTGATCGCAAACGGGGTGATCGCAAAAGGGGGAATCGCAACGCAAAGCCCCGCTCCAACCTCCTCCTTCGCTCGCGAAGGGGAATGAGGAGGATGGCTTTTGGCGGTGCCGCGAAAAAACGTACGCGGCGTGTGCCATCACTCCGGATCCCAACGCAGCGTGGCCTGCAGCACGCCATCGTTCAATTCGAAGTTCAAGGTCATTCGCAGCGCGCGCGCTGCCGCGCCGGCCAGTGCCAGACCGAGTCCGGCATGCCCCGTGCCTTGCTTGCCCTTGCGCCAGAAGCGCTGCCCGAGATTGGCAAGATCGCCTGGCTGCAAGGTTGGCGCCGCATTGCGCACCCCGATGCCGTCACGGTCGCCGTGCAGCGTGACGGTGCTGCCCGCGGGCGAATAGGCCACCGCGTTGCCGAGCAGATTGTCGAGTACGATTTCCAGCAACGCGGGGTCGACCTCGATCGCGAACGCCGCAGCTAGATCCGTGGTGGTTTCGATGTCGACATTCCGCGCAAGCGCGGCGTCCTGATGCCGCGCCTGCACTCTCGCCAGCAGTGGCGCCACCGCCACCTTTTCGGGTAGCGACTGCTCCAGCCCCGACTGGATGCGTGTCAATTGCAGCAGCGCGGTGACCGTCGCCTCCAGTTCCGCGCCGATACTGCCGACCTCACCGAGCAGGGTGTGGACGTCACGCCCGCTCGGATAGCGCATTTCGACATCGACCAGTGTGCGCAATTCCGCGAGCCGGGTACGGAATTCATGCGCCAGCCCGGATGCAAATTGGCGTTCGCGCGTGAGTCCCGCATCCATCCGTGCGAGGACTTCGTTGAAGCGTGTGACCAGCGGCACCAACTCGGTGGTGCCGCTGGTCGGCAGGCGTCCTTCGGGCGCATCGGGGCCGATGCCGGACATCGCGTGGTCGAGTACCGACAACGGCCGCAGGCCGCGCCGCACCAGCCACGGCGTCAACAGCAGCACCAGCAGACAGGCGCCCAGCAGGCTGCCGATCAGGATGAAATCGAGGGTGTGCAGGAGGTCGTCCAGCGGCCCGCGATCCAAGCCGTAACGCAGCACACAGGTCGGCGTTTGGGGCGGTGCATCGTGCGAATCCGCGCGCGCGGGAGCGAAGCGCAACGCGACCACGCGCAGCAGGCGCCCGTCGTGCAGCAGGAAATCGCTGAACACCGGCTGCGCGCCGACCGCCAACGCGGGAGGAACCTGCGCGGTTCGCGCCACCACTACACCATCACAGCGCAATGCGTACCAGTTCGTGTGGGCGTTGCCAGGAAACACCGCCGCCGCGGCATTGTCGGCATCGACATTTATCTTGCCGTCCACGACCTGCACCAGCGAGGCCAGCGACTGGGCACGTGCCAGCAGGGAAGCGTCGAAGCGTTGCTGCATTTCCGCATCGGCGCGCCAGTCCACGATCTTCGCCGCGGCGCCGAACACTACCAGCACCGCCAACGCCAGCAGCAACGTCAGGCGCGCGCGCAGGGAGAACGTTTTCACTCGCGCATTCACGGGATCAGATATCCCGCGCCGCGGCGATTTTCGACCAATCCTTCGCAACCCGCATCGTCCAGCTTGCGGCGCAACCCGAACACCAGCACCTCGATGCTGCGGTCGGATGCTTCGCTGGCGCTGCCCGCGATCCGCTCCAGAATCGCGGTGCGCGCGAAAACATGCCCACGGTGGCGGAGCAACAATTCCAGCAGTGCGAATTCGCGCGGCGTCAGATTCAGGATCGTGCCGTTCGCCCACGACCGATGGGCCTGCAGATCCAGCAGCACGCCGGCATGCTCCAGCACGTCCGCGCGTGCTTCGGTCGGTCGCCGCGCGAGTGCATGCAGGCGCGCGACCAATTCTTCGAACGCGAACGGCTTCATAAGATAATCGTCGGCACCGGCGTTCAACGCATCGACCCGATCGCCGACCCTGTCGCGTGCGGACAGCACCAGCACACGCGGACGGTCGCCGCCGGCCGGGAGCGCACGCAATACCCCGTATCCGTCCAGCCGCGGCAGACCGAGGTCGAGTACCACGAAGTCGTAATCGTAGCTCGCCAGGTAACCGTTGGCTTCGACACCGTCGCCCGCGATATCCACGGTGAATCCGGCCTCGCGCAACCCGCGTGCAAGCGTCGCGCGCAGGCGCTCCGAATCCTCGACCAATAGCAATTTCAAGAGTCGCGCTCCATTCCGATCAACAAAACTACCACCCTTCCACCGGCCCACCGCCAAACGGCGGCTATGCGGACGTTAAGCCGAGCGTGAGCATTCGACATGACAGACGCCAGGCAAACTTTGTTTTTTGCTCTGCGTATCGGGGTAGGTGGGGCAGCATGCCGGAACGGCCATCGGCGAGGCCGCTGGTCCGAAGGGCAGGCCGCTGGAACGGCCTGTAATCCAGTAAGGAAAGGAATCCCGGCCTGTGGCCGGTATACAAAGTCAGACTGGGTCCCAGCCTGCGCCGGGGCGATGATGAAGGGTGTTGATTAGAGGTTCCCCAAGCGCGTTCGCCGCGGCAAAATCCGGAATCGGCATGGACTCAATTCGAGGATCGGCATCCCGGACTGCTAGTGTCCGCCGGGCAAATTCCAGATATCCAGCACACCGCGGGTGGCGTGATCGTTGGCGTTGCCTTCGGGGAGGATGATCTTGCCCTGCAGCACGATGGGACTGTTCCAATGGCCCGGACCGCAAGGCAGCGTCGTGACGAGTTTGCCCGAAGCCGCTTGATACACGTTCAGTCCGTCCGGGCGCGCGTAAACGAACAGCAGGCCACCCGCTTCGAAGGGACTGGTACCGCCAGATCCGTTTTTCCATTGTTCCTTGAGCCTGCCATGCTCCAGTCTCCACGCCTCGGTCGCGCCGTTGTCGGCGGCAAACATCCAGGTTTGGCCGTCGTGTTTCCAGACCGACGGTTGGGTGAACAGATCTTTGCCGCTGGGCGTGGAAACGATTTGCAACTCGTGGTCTTTGTGGGGAGCGGTGCCGGCGATGGCCTTGCGGCTGAGCAGGCGGATCTTGCCGTCCTTGCCGCCTTGCGCGATCAGGTCGCCGCCCAGTAAAACAGGCGAGGTCGAGCCAAGGTCCTCGTCATCCGCATTCAGCGCGGCAGTATTGGCCGGCGTGTAGTTGCCCAGCATTTTCGTGGCATTGGCGTTGAGCCAGATGACCGCATCGCCCCAGTCGGTCGTGCCGTTCCAGTCGGCATTGCCGGTGGCGATGAAGATGTCGCCATTGGCGGAATCGATCACGGCACCCGCACGCCCCCAGATCGCCGAATCGCTCTGCGGGCAGGAATCCGGTTCCAACAGCCCGCTGCGATGGCTGCATAGCGAGTTCCACACGTGCAGGAGCTTGCCGGACTGGCCGTCGAGAATGGCGACATGGCCCTGATACGGTGGCCTGTCGCCGATGTAGCCCGCCGTCACGGCAATCACGTGGCCCCGGAAGAACTTCAGGGGCGAGTCCATCTTCTCCCGCTTGGGCAGTTTGGTGATCGAGGTGCGCCACACAACGTGACCATCGCTGACGGCGAGCTTCTGGATGGTGCCGTCGGGCGAGGCGGCATAAATGAATTGCCGATCCGGATCGGCCACGGGCGTGGTGTTGGTGATCTGTCGCGTGCCGGCCAGCCGCCGATAGCTGTCCGGGGTGAATTCCCACAACACCTTGCCGCTGTCGGCGTCGATCGCCAAGGTCTTGCCGTAAGTGGTGGTGACGAAGATGGCGTTATGGCGAGCACCGTGGATGCTGACGCCGTGCAGGTAAATGGCACTGGCATCCACGGTGCCATCCAGCTTGATTTGGCGGCGCGCGAGGTGGGCAACGTTGGCCGCGGTGATGCCGCTTGGCATCGGATTGGCGCTGGTGCTTTCCAGATTGCCGCCGAACATCGGCCAGTCTTGTGGCGGCAGGCTTTGCGCGGCGACCGGGAGGGTCACACTGACACCGAGCAGCAAGAGCATCAAAACCCGATATTTCATGTCGAGAGTATGCCACCTACTGGCACCTTGGGTTGCCGCTGTTGCAGCCGGATCGATGTTTGGCAGTGACATAGGGCACGACGTAAGCCGCAGGCATCTCTACGCCGCGTGAACATTTTGGCGCGTATTCTGCTGTGTCCGGGTTGGCTGATCGTGGCCGACTGCGTGGCCGGTGGTATCCATGTCCGCGCGCAATTTGCTGGCGTGGGGAGGGCTTCTGATCGGGCTCGGCGTTGCCTCGTCGAGCGCCGCCGAAGTGTGGACGTGTCCACAACCCAGGCAAGCCGCGAGTGAACGTTGGGCCGGCGAAACCCAGTGGCTCGCCATCCAGCGCGCGGGCCTGCGCTACGGCGCGATCCACATCGTAGTCCACAACGTCTACGACCTCGCGAAGCCGCGCGAGGATGTCTGGTACACACGCGCCGCAGACTTTCTGCACATCCGCACCCGCGACTGGGTGGTGAACCATTTGTTGCTCATCCAGCCCGGCGAGCCGGTGAATGCGCAGCAGGTGTATGAGGCAATCCGGCATCTGCGTATCCAGACTTTCGTCCGCGGTGCAAACATCACGCCGGCGGGTTGCAGCGACGGCGCCGTAAACGTGCGGGTCGATGTGCGCGACGCATGGACGTTGAAACTCGACACCCGTTTCGCGCGCGCCGGCAATGCCAACCAGTGGCGGTTCAAGCTGGAGGACTCCAACTTCCTCGGCAGCGGGCGCACGTTGGCGATCGGTCGCCAGAAGACGCTCGAGCGCAGCATGAACGTGTTGGAGTATCTCTCCCCGACATTGCTCAATACCGACTGGACACTAGCCGCGTATTACGAGGATCTGTCCGACGGCAAGGCAGAAACGCTGGCGCTGTCGGAGCCGTTCTTGCTCGATACCACGCGGTGGGGATCGGATGTGTCGCTGCTCAACCAGCGACTGAATCTCGACTTCTACAACCGCGGTGTGCAGGCATGGTACCTGCCGCAACGCGAACAGCAATTCCAGGCAGACTGGCAAAAGCTGCTGAGCTTCAACGGCGACACCGCGGTGCGTGCGGGCGTTGCGGTGGACTACGAGCATTACCTCTACGGTGCGCCGGTGCTGGTGAATCCTGGCGAGTTGCCTTCACCGGCGCCGTATCCGCGGACGCTGGCCGGAGTCGGACCGATCGTCAGCCTGCATCAGGACCATTACGCGAGTTTCGAGAACCTGCGCGAAGTGGAACGTGTCGAGGATTACAACCTCGGCTGGGATGGCAGCGTAAGCGTCTTGTGGGATGCGACCGCGTTGGGCGCGACCGCCAACGGGCCCGATGTCTCGATGACCGCGAGCAAGGGTTTCGAACCATGGCCGAAGTGGGTCGTGCTGACCGACGGCTCGTTGTCCGCGCGCCGCGCGGGCGACAGTTGGCGCAACGAGGCGTTCGCTGCTGAAGCCACCGCGTACGGTCAACCGTGGCGGCGGCAGACGCTGGTATTTCACGTCGATTACGCGTCGCTGCTGCATCCGGATCCGGAGAATCGCCTGTACATCGGCGGTTTCCAGGCGTTGCGTGGCTATCCCAATTTCTACGCCACCGGCACCCGGCGTGTGCGCGTGACGATCGCCGACCGCATCGTCACGCCGATGGTGTGGTTCCACACCTTCCGGGTCGGATTCGTGGTGTTCAACGACGATGCGATCATCGACCGCACCGCGAGCCAAGGCTGGAGCCCCTGGTATTCCAGCGTGGGTGCCGGGTTGCGATTTGGCAACCTGCGCGGCTCCTTCAATCGCGTACTGTATTTCACCGTAGCGACGCCGCTCAG
>JBOHYR010000128.1:0-11002 GCA_050737995.1 Rhodanobacteraceae bacterium | reverse complement strand
GTAGCGTTCGATCCTCGCAGGGTTGAAATCGCCATCCAGGCCGGTCAGTACGAACACGATGTCGATGTTGGTGGCGATGATCTGGCGCGCGTAACGTTCGCCGGCTGCGGCGCGCGCAAGCACGCTGCGTCGTGGCAGCACTTCGACTATGTGCGATGGTGTACCCGTTTCGACCAGTACGAAATCCCCAACGGCGGGGCGATCGGCGGGATCGAGATCGCGTTTCAGGAACTTCGGCGCCGGTTGCGCATTGAAGATGCGCTCGCCGTCGTGCAATTCGTAGCCGGCGCGGTGCTGGGCCGATACCCGGGCCAGACGCAGCGAGCTGGAAGTTGTCGGAACATCATCGCGCCATCCGATGCGCTGCAGCGCCGATGCCGATTGCGTGGAAACGGGTGCCATGGCGGGATTCGCCGATTCCGGGGGTCGATGGGGGGTGGAGTCGATGGGTGTTTCGGGGCGCCGCGTCCTACTAGCATGCCCGATCATGCGATCGTTTGCAGCATGGCGTTCATGTTGCGATCATCCCTGATCGCCGCTTCGCTAACCTTGAATTCAGTTCGGGCCGCCGTTGAACAGGCGACACCAGAACGGCCAGAGGCACCATCCATGGTCAAGAGCCCCGTGGCCTGACTTTTCATGACAACTGCTCCAACACAGTCCACCATGCAGTCCGGATTCTTGGCATTGGGCGATTCCTACACCCTCGGCGAGGGCTTGGCGGGCGGGGCGAACTGGCCTGCGCAACTGGCGACGCGGTTGCGGACCCATGGCATCGACATACGCGAACCGCAGATCATCGCCACGACCGGCTGGACCACCGGCGATTTGTCGGCGGCGATGGATGCGGCGGGGTTTGCGCCCCCGTATTCGCTGGTGACGCTCTCGATCGGCGTCAACAACCAGTATCGCGGACGGCCGCTGGATGAATACCGCACGCAGTTCGGCGCGCTGTTGCGGCGCGCGATCGCGCTGGCCGGTGGCGATGCGTCGCGCGTCGTGGCGGTGTCGATTCCTGATTGGGGTGTAACGCCGTTCGCGCGTGCGGAAGGACGGAATTCGGAACGAATCGCGCATGAGATCGATGCGTTCAATGCCGTCGCGTACATGGAAGTTGATGGCGACGGGGCGTCTTGGACCGACGTGACCGCAATATCGCGCACACCGGAAGTCCGCACGCAGCTTGTCGCCGACAACTTGCATCCGTCGGAAGAACAGTATGCACACTGGGTCGATGTGATCCTGCCTGTGGCGCGCGTGGCACTGCGTTCGATGTAGCGCGCGCATACCGCTATCATGCGCGCTGCATCAGGTCACGGCATGCTGCGGCCACCGAAAGGAAATCCATCTTGAGTCTTCCCAAACCCAACGCGCTGGTGTGGCTGGTGGCTTCCGCGGCAGTGATCGTGCTCGATCAGATCACCAAGGCGATCGTGCTGCGCACGTTGGTGCCTGACATGCCGCATGCGGTGATCCCGCATTTCCTCAACTGGACGCTGGCGTTCAACCGCGGCGCGGCTTTCAGTTTTCTCGCGGACGGTGCCGGCTGGCAGACATGGCTGTTCGGCCTGCTCGCGGTCGCGGTCAGCATCGGGCTGATCGTCTGGCTGACGCGCACGCGGCGTGGCGACTGGCGCACCGCGTTGCCGGTCGCGTTGATCATCGGGGGCGCGCTGGGCAACCTGATCGACCGCCTCGTGCACGGCCGCGTTACCGACTTCATCCAGGTCTATTGGCACACTTGGTCGTGGCCGACTTTCAACATCGCCGACTCCGCGATCACCGTCGGTGCGGTGGCGCTGATCGTGTTCGGTTTAATCGGCGGCAAATCATCGAGTCATGGAGCCTGATTCGAAGCGGCTGTTGTGAGAAATCAGGCCACGGAGCTCTTGGCCATGGATGGCGCCCCTGGCCGTTCTCATTCTTCATTGCCGGTGTGGCACCGATGCAAGTGGTGCCTGGGTAATGCGGCGATCATGGGCGACCGCACCAAGACACTCTCGGGGATTGGACACTTGGCGCGCTTCCCGCAACAATAAGCGGCTGTCGTGCCTGCGTGGGCCCCTTCCGCAGCACGGGACGACGACTTGTGCCGCCGCCGGCATCTTCCGGAATCACGAGGTTCATCAATGAATTTTCACGAATATCAGGCCAAGCAATTGTTCGCCGAGTTCGGCATCGCGGTGCCGCCCGGCAAGGTGGCATCAACGCCTGTCGAAGCGGTCGAGATGGCACGTGCGCTCGGTGGCGAGCAGTGGATGGTCAAGGCGCAAATCCACGCTGGTGGCCGCGGCAAGTCCGGTGGCGTCAAGTTCTGCAAGTCGCTGGATGAGGTGAAGGCCGCCGCAACCGGCATGCTCGGCAAGAACATGGAGACCTACCAGTCCGGCGGGCGTGCGCTGCCGGTTAACTTGGTGCTGGTTACCGAAGCCACCGACATCGCCAAGGAACTGTATCTCTCGGCGCTGGTGGATCGCGGCGCCAAGGCTGTCGCCTTCATAGCCTCGGCGCGCGGCGGCGTCGACATCGAACAGGTGGCGCGCGAGACCCCGGACGAGATCCAGACCGTCACGGTGAATTTCACCGAGGGTTTGCAGCCCTACCAGTGCCGCGAACTCGGCTTCGCGCTCGGTCTCACCGCGAAACAGGTCAGCCAGTTGTCGAAGATCATGCTGGGCATGTACAAGCTGTTCAATGCCAAGGATCTGTCACTGATCGAGTTGAATCCGCTCGCGATCGTGAAGTCCGGCGACCTGATGGCGTTGGATGGCAAGGTCAATTCCGACGACAACGCCGAGTTCAGGCATCCGGAACTGGCGGCGATGCGCGACGTATCGCAGGAAGACCCGGCCGAAGCGGAAGCCGCCGCCGAACATCTCAACTACGTCACGATGGACGGATCGATCGGCTGCATGGTCAACGGCGCCGGTCTCGCGATGGCGACCATGGACGTAATCAAGCTGGCCGGCGGCGAGCCCGCCAACTTCCTCGACGTCGGCGGCGGTGCGACCAAGGAACGCGTGACCGCGGCGTTCAAGCTCATCCTGTCATCGGACAAGGTGCGCTGTATCCTGGTCAACATCTTCGGTGGAATCGTGCGTTGCGACCTGATTGCCGACGGCATCATCGCAGCGGTCAAGGAAGTCGGCCTGAAGATTCCGGTGGTGGTTCGCCTCGAAGGCACCAACGTCGAAAAGGGCAGGAAGCTGCTCACCGAATCCGGCCTGAAAATCACGCCGGCAAACGATTTAAATGACGCTGCGCAGAAAGCGGTCGCTGCCGCCAAAGCTGCGTAACGATGCACATGGGTTCGTCGGCCGCGCATTTTTTTGCCCCCTTGAGTCAAGGGGGGCGGTATCGCCGCGACGCGGCGATGCGAGGGTTGTGGAAGCATGCCCCGGGCACGCCGCGCGGCGGCGCGCCACGCTGGTCGAAGTCTCGACGCGACACGAATTTGAAGGACACCAGAACATGAGCGTGCTTGTCAACAAAAACAGCAGGGTCATCTGCCAGGGCTTCACCGGTCACCAGGGCACTTTCCATTCGCAGCAGGCGCTGGATTACGGCACCAAACTGGTTGGCGGCGTTACGCCCGGCAAGGGCGGCACCGAACACATCGGCCTGCCTGTCTTCAACACCGTACGCGAAGCGGTGGACGATACCAGCGCCGACGCATCGGTGATTTTTGTTCCGCCGCCGTTCGCGGCCGACGCGATCCTCGAAGCCGCCGCTGCCGGCGTTCGCGTGATCGTCGCGATCACCGAAGGCATCCCGGTGCTCGACATGTTGCGCGTCAAGAACGTGTTGAAGGATTATCCCGAAAGCGTACTGATCGGCCCCAACTGCCCCGGCATCATCACGCCCGGCGAGTGCAAGATCGGCATCATGCCTGGCCATATCCACGAGCCGGGCAAGGTCGCGATCGTTTCGCGCTCGGGCACGCTGACCTACGAAGCGGTGTTCCAGACCACCAACGTGAGGCTCGGCCAGTCGACCGTGATCGGCATCGGCGGCGACCCGATCAACGGCATGAGCTTCATCGACTGCCTGAAGCTGTTCCAGGACGACAAGCAGACCGAGGGCATCATCATGGTCGGCGAGATCGGTGGCAGCGCCGAGGAAGAGGCTGCCGAGTACATCGAGGAAAATGTCACCAAGCCGGTGGTCGCTTTCATCGCCGGAGCCTCCGCGCCGCCCGGCAAACGCATGGGCCACGCCGGTGCCATCATCTCGGGTGGGAAGGGTACTGCTGCAGCCAAGTTCAAGGCACTGGAAAAGGCCGGCGTCACGACCGTGAAGTCGCCGGCGGATCTGGGCGCCACGCTGGCTGACAAGATGAAGCACTGACCGTCGCCGGTTCGATAGTAAAATGACACGGCCGCGATTCGTCGCGGCCTTTGTCTACGTGGAACCCCGCATGCCCAGTCTGCGTCTTGCCCTGGCGCAATTCGATTTCCCGGTTGGCGCGGTGACGGCCAATGCGGAGCGCGTGCGCGCGCTGATGCGCGAAGCGCGCCCGGGTGGCGCCGATCTGTTGGTGTGTCCGGAACTGGCCTTGAGCGGCTACCCGCCCGAGGACCTGTTGCTGCGACCGAGTTTCCTCGCCACGTGCCAGTCGGAACTCGAGAAGCTTGCGGCAGATACCGACGACCTCGCCGTGTTGGTCGGCTTCCCGCACAGTGAAGGCGTGAGCTACAACGCGGCGGCACTGTTGCTGGAAGGCCGCGTCGCACGGATTGCGCACAAGTGCGTGCTGCCCAATTACGGCGTGTTCGACGACAAGCGTTATTTCGAGCCCGGCCATGCGGTCACGGTCGCCACAGTGCAGGGCGTTCGGGTCGGCCTGTTGATTTGCGAAGATGCCTGGCAGCCGGAACCCGTGGCCGCCGCCGCGCGCGCCGGCGCGGAACTGGTTGTCGTGATCAACGCCTCGCCGTTTGACGTGGCCAAGCAGGCTCAACGCGAAGCGCTGTTGATCGCGCGCGCTCGGGAAACCGGCTGTGCGATCGCGTACCTCAACATGGTCGGCGGCCAAGATGAGGTGGTCTATGATGGCGCGTCGCTGCTGGTGAACGGCGACGGCAACATCGCGGCGCGCGCGCCGGCATTCGTCGAAGCGTTATTGTGGACGGAGTTCGACCCGGATACACGCACATTGCGTGCGCAGGATTGGCCGGTTGCATCCGATGCCTCGTCGGAAGCCACGCTGTACGCGGCGCTGGTGCGCGGTGTGCGCGATTATGTCCGCAAAAACGGCTTCGATGGGGTATTGCTGGGGTTGTCCGGGGGCATCGATTCAGCGCTGACACTGGCAATCGCCGTCGATGCGCTCGGCGCGGACAGGGTGACGGCCGTGATGCTGCCTTCGCGCTACACCTCCGACCTGTCGCTGCGCGAGGCGCATGTGCAAACGAGCACCCTCGGCGTCGAATATCGCGATCTGTCCATCGGCAACGTCTGCGACGCGGTGACCGTCGCGCTTGCGCCAGCCTGCGGAAAGCTGGCCGATCTTGCCGAGCAGAACTTGCAGGCACGCAGCCGCGGCATATTGTTGATGGCGTTGTCCAACCAGAGCGGCAAGCTGCTCCTGACCACCGGCAACAAAAGCGAGATGGCGGTCGGTTATGCGACCCTTTATGGCGACATGTGTGGCGGCTACGCACCACTCAAGGACGTCTACAAGACGCAGGTGTACCAGCTGGCGCGGTGGCGGAATGAGTCTGCTGGACCGGGGGCCGGGGACCAGGGACATGGGAAAGATGATGGCGATATCATCCCCCGCGCCGTGATCGAACGCGCACCGTCAGCCGAACTGCGTGCCAACCAGACCGACCGGGATTCGTTGCCGCCCTACGAGGCGCTCGATGGCATTCTGCAACGTTGCATCGAGGGCGCCGAATCGCAGGACGAAATTGTTGCTGCCGGTTTCGAGGCAGACGACGTGCGGCGCGTGGTGCGGATGCTGTACGCCAGCGAGTTCAAGCGCCGCCAAGCAGCACCCGGGCCGCGCGTCTCCCCTTGCGCGTTTGGGCGCGAAAGGCGCTATCCCATCTCCAGCGCCTGGCGCTGACGGCGCACACGGGCAAAGCGCGGCGACCCCCAATTCAGGTCGTCACCCTTCGCGAAGCTGGGGATTCAGCGCGCGCATCCACGCGCATGACGCGCACGCTACTCGATCGTTCAATGAGCGCTGGTCAGCGGAATCAAGCGGTGCACCCAAGTGTGGTGCTTGGGCCAGCCCCGCGGATCTTTCAGATAGGGGTGATCCGGGTAGTTGAGTTTCAATACCTCGGTCGCCTGGTCTGCCAGCGTCTGTTGGCCGAGCTTGTGATAGCTCTTGGCCATTACTGCAAGTGCGTCCGCCACTTCCGGGGCACGCTGGTAGTGTTCGACCACGTATTTTGCGCGATCGGCCGCGGCGATGTAGGCCTGTCGTTGCAGGTAGAATTCCGCAACGTTCAACTCAGATTGTGCCAGCTGGTTGCGAAGATAAATCATGCGCTGGCGTGCGTCGGCGGCATAGCGGGTATCCGGGAAACGCGCCACCAGCGTATTGAAGTCGTCGAACGACTGCAGCGCGTAGCCCTGG
Source organism: Rhodanobacteraceae bacterium (assembly GCA_050737995.1). Lineage (GTDB taxonomy): Bacteria > Pseudomonadota > Gammaproteobacteria > Xanthomonadales > Rhodanobacteraceae > 66-474. The sequence goes on along the minus strand of JBOHYR010000128.1, from coordinate 4,413 downwards.
TCGAAACGCGACGGACCGATTCCAGCCATCCGCTGCAGCGCGGATTCGGTGCGGTCGAAATTGATCAGGCCGCGCAGGTAGTACGCGTACGCAATATGCTTCTGGGTCGGATAGGTCTTGATGAACTCGTTGATGGTCGAGTACGCGTCCTCCGGCTTGCCGTCCTTGTATTGCGCGTAGGCCAGCTCGATCTGCGACTGCTCGTTGTAAGCGCCGTACGGAAAACGCGCGATCAGCTTCTGGTAAGTGGTTTCGGCCGAGGTCCAGTTACTTTCTTCGGACAGGGTATGCGCGCGCTGGTACAACTGTTCGACGGTCATGTTGTTGAGCGCATCCCGCTTGCTGTGGTGGTGAAACAGCGAGCAGGCGCCGAGGCCCAGCAGGAGCGGCAGGAAAAGGGCGAATTTCAGCAACGGGACGGAGCGTCTGGGTGGCATCGGAGAGGTCTTTGCGAACGCGAACGGGCATGATAGCGGAATCCGTAGTACCCAACCGGGAGGCGGGCTGGCGTGGCTGAACAACGTTTCCGCGCGGAAGTCCCGGTCGAGCTGGCCGGGCAACGCTTCGACCAGATCCTGCCGCAGTTGTTCCGCGGTTATTCGCGGACGCATCTCGCCGCTGAGGTCAGGAACGGGCGGATCCGGCTCGAAGGCCATGAAGCCTCGCCCCGGACCTTAGTGCAAGGTGGCGAGGAAGTCTTGTGGGAGCGGGTAGAGGAACCCGTGCTTGGCGACCATCCCGAGTCGATCCGGCTCGCGATCGTATACGAGGACGGCGACCTTCTAGTGATCGACAAACCTGCCGGGCTGGTGGTGCATCCCGGCGCAGGTAATCGCGATGGCACCTTGCTGAACGCGCTGCTGCACCACGACCCTAAGCTCGCGCAGATTCCGCGCGCCGGCATCGTGCACCGGCTGGACAAGGATACCTCTGGACTGTTGGTGGTGGCGCGCTCGTTGCCTACGCAAACCGCGCTGGTCGCGATGCTGGCCGCGCGCGATATCCATCGCCGCTACGTCGCCGTCGTCAACGGGGTACCTGTCGCGGGCGGCAGCGTCGACGCCCCGCTGGACCGGCACCCTTCCGATCGCCTGCGACGTGCGGTGCGCGAGGGCGGCCGACCGGCGGTCACGCATTACCGTGTACGCGAGAAATTCCGCGCCCACGCATTGCTGCAGTGTGAACTGGAGTCGGGCCGCACCCACCAGATTCGTGTTCACATGGCACATGCGGGTTACCCGCTGGTCGGCGATCCGCTGTATGGCAGGGGCCTGAAGTTGCCGCGCGGTGCGACGCCTGACCTCGCCGATGCCTTGCGTGGCTTCAAGCGTCAAGCGCTACATGCCGAGCGATTGGCTTTCGCACATCCGGTCAGCGGCGAGGCGATGGCGTTCGATGCGGAACCACCACGGGATTTTCTCGATTTGCTGACGGTGTTGCGCGATGACGCTACGAACACCAGAGGAAACCGTGCCTGAGTTGCCTTCATCATGGCTGATCCCCAACTGGCCTGCGCCAGCGGATGTGCGCGCCATCGTGACTACCCGTGTATCTCCGGACTCTTCGGATTCGCCGTATACGTTCAACCTCGGCACGCGTTGCGGCGATGATCCCACGGCGGTTGCGCACAATCGCGGCTTGCTGCGCGATGTGCTGTCGTTGCGGGACGAACCTCGGTGGCTGCGGCAAGTACACGGCACCCATGTCGTGATCGAACCTCCGCACGGCGAACCGGAAGCCGACGCTGCAGTCACGCGCGCGCCCGGCGTGGTGCTGGCAATCCTGACCGCCGACTGCCTTCCCGTGTTGTTCTGTGCGGACGATGGTTCCGAAATCACCGCCGCACATGCGGGCTGGCGCGGGCTGTCCGCAGGCGTGCTGGAAAACACGCTTGCCGCAATGGAGACCCCGCGCAACCGGATCCTGGCGTGGCTCGGGCCGGCGATCGGCGCAAAATCGTACGAAGTCGGCGAAGAAGTGCGCGACGCGTTTCTGGCTCATGAAGCAGCGGCCGCATCGGCGTTCATGATCACACGGCCAGGGCACTGGTTTTGCGACCTGTACACTCTCGCGCGGCAACGGTTGCGGGCTGCCGGCGTCACGCGCATGTTCGGTGGACGTCTCGATACGTTCACCGACGGGCGGCTGCATTCTTATCGCCGCGACAGCGCAAGAAGTGGCCGTATGGCGAGCTTGATCTGGATGTTGCCGGAGGCGGCCTGACGGCGTTTAATTGTGTTGCGTCCGGTAGTTGTCAGGTGTCGAATGCGCAACAAGTTTGCGATCTGGTGGTGTGCGTTGCTTGCGGTCGGCCTGGTTTTGCCGAGCCTTGCGAGCGTCGTCGCTACGAGTTTGCCGAAAGCGAAAGTCGAGCAGACGGTCGTGGATGCGCTGCCGGTTTGGCACGGCAAAAGTGCACAAATCATCGAGTATGTGGATCTGACCCAACCGTTTGCCACGGCTGCCCCGTGGGCGCTGGTCGTGGCTCAGAACCTTGGCCCGTCACCTGCCCCGGAGTGGACCGATCACGGGCCGATAGCCGTTTGTTTGGTGGGGGGACTCGATCCACGGTATCCCCAGTGCACCGGAGCATATTGGCTGAAGAACGACACGGGCGTGGCGTGGTTTGTGCAGCCGTATCGCCTTGTTGCGGCGCGGGTGGTGCATGCCGGCCCGCACAAGACGCGTCCATTGTTGCTGGTGCAGACATGTTCCGTGCCAGGTATCAACGGCAACTGCAGCATTCGTACCAGCTTGTATCAATATGTTGGCAACGTGAACTCGTTCCTCCGCGTGTTTGTCCATGACAGCGACGGCAGCAACAACAATCAAGCCGCGCGCTTTGTCGAAAAGGGGCCATTGCAGGGCGACGTGATCGTGGACTACCCCACGGAGCATGCCCCCTATACCTATTGGGTTGAAGTCTACGGGCCACGCAAATCAGGCCCGTATGCACGCCCGTATGCACGTATTCTGCGTTACCGGGGGCGAACCGGATATGGCGATCGCAACCCGCTGCCCGTCGCTGACTCGGAAATGCCGGAAATCTTGCATCGACTGGGATTGTGGCAGCCGGGCGAGGCACTGCCTGTTCCCCCGCGCATGCCGAAGAACTGTACCCGGCTGTTCATGCGCCAAGGGGAAGAGTGGTGCCGGTAATTTTCGCCAAAAGAAGAGAATGAAGTGGCGAGACAATTAATCAGATTTCCAGCGCCGCGAGAAATTCCCGCTGCCACGCCGCGATGTCGTGTCTGGACAGATGCTCGAACATCGCCAACCAACGCTCGCGTCGCTCGGCCTTCGACATCGTGAGGCCTTGTTCGATGCCTTCGACCATCGCTTCGGGATCGTAGGGATTGACCAGGATCGCCTGCGGCAATTCATGCGCGGCGCCGGCAAAACGCGACAGCACCAACGCGCCGGGATCGTCCGGAGGTTGCGCGGCGACGAATTCCTTGGCGACCAGGTTCATGCCGTCACGCAACGGCGTCACTAGTGCCAGTTGTGCGATCCGGTAGAACCCGGCGAGTGTCGTTTGCGCGAAACTGCGGTTGACGTAGCGGATCGGCACCCAGTCCGGCTCGGCGTAACGGCCGTTGGTGGCGCCGGCGAAGCGTTCCAGCTTGGAACGCAATTCGCGGTACTCCAGCACTTCTTCGCGCGAGGGCGGGGCGATCTGCAGGAACGACACTTTCGATCGCCATTCGCGGTGCTCGGCGAGAAATTGTCCGAATGCGGCGAACCGCCGAGGGATTCCCTTTGAGTAATCCAGCCGATCCACCCCGATCGCGAGTTTGCGGTCGTCCAGACTGGCACGCAGCTTGCGGAGCGCCGTATTGCCGAGCACGTTCTGCGACTGGCGTGCAACCTCGGCGGTGTCAATGCTGATCGGGAACGACGCTACGCGGGTGCGGCGCCCGCCCAGCTCGATGACGTCGCCGGAACGGCTGGTTCCGAGCACCCCAAGGAAATAACGAAACAGCGCGCCGGCGTCGTCTCTCACCTGCACCCCTACAAGGTCATAGGCGCCCAGCGTGGTCATAAGATCCTCGTGGCAGGGCAGGTTGACCAGCAGTTCCGGTGGCGGCAGCGGGATGTGCAGGAAGAAGCCCATGCGCGCGGCGATGCCCAGCGCCCGCAATTCCGCGGCCAGCGGGATCAGGTGATAGTCGTGGATCCAGATGCGGTCGTCATCGCGCAGCAGCGGCGCGAGTTTCTTCGCAAACAGCCTATTGACAGCGCGATAGCCCGCGTACTGCTCGCGGCTGTACTGCATCACGGTCGGCTGGAAGTGCAGCAGCGGCCACAGTGTGCGGTTGGAGAAGCCAAGGTAATAGGCGTCGTATTCCTCGCGGGTCAGGTCGAGCAATGCATAGTCGATCGATCCCGAGGATTCGCGGTGCAAGGTGCGCT
>JBOHYR010000127.1:0-100100 GCA_050737995.1 Rhodanobacteraceae bacterium | reverse complement strand
TCGCAACACGAAGTGATCTTGCCGAGAAGTTTTGGGGCCAGATCAGCGATGTCAGTGTTCAACGAGGATTTTCGTTTTGACCAAGTCAAGCATCGAGTGGACCGAGCACACGTGGAACCCGGTGGTGGGTTGCACTAAGGTGTCAGCGGGCTGCAAGCATTGCTATGCAGAGGTCATGGCGCGGCGCCTGCAGGCGATGGGTACGCCTGGTTACGAGCGTGGCTTCAAGATCCAGCTTCGACCCGAGAAGCTGGATGATCCATTGTTGCGAAAAAAGCCCACCGTCTACTTCGTCAACTCCATGAGCGACCTGTTTCACCCGCAGGTGCCGGACTGGTTCATCGATCAGGTATTCGCCACCATGCGTGCTGCGCATTGGCACATTTTTCAGGTGCTTACCAAGCGACCCGACCGCATGGCGGCCTACATGGGTCGACGCAAGGTGCCCGATCACATTTGGCTGGGCACGTCGGTGGAGAACAAGCGGCATGGCGTTCCGCGCATTGATCATCTGCGCAAGGTGCGCGCAAAGGTACGCTTCCTATCGGTCGAACCTTTGCTTGAGGATATCGGTGCGATTAACCTCAAGGGCATCGGCTGGGTCATAGTCGGTGGTGAGTCTGGCTTTGGTGCTCGTCCGATGCGACCGGACTGGGCACGCAACGTTCGTGAGCAATGCTTGGCCAAGAATGTGCCGTTTTTCTTCAAGCAGTGGGGCGCGCACGACGCGCAAGGCATTCGCCGTTCGAAGAAGGCCAATGGTCGACTGCTCGATGGCGAAATTTGGGACGGCATGCCGGCTGTCGCTGCCTAGAGCAAACGTCTGGGAAAAGGCTTCAGGGACAATTTCAGCGAAAAGGTGTCAGGGACAATTTGAGTGGGGAACGGCTTTCAGAACGATGGAAGTCTAGGCCGGCTTTGTAGTAGCGGGTGCAGGAGGTCGCCCGACGCGAGGCGGCTTCCCTTGAGCCTCGGGTCCGAAGTCAGTTGCACGATCAATGGGAATCTTGCCACGAACGCCGGCGGCGCTTGGGCGTTGCGCTACGGCGCGCCCGCGGGCGTGTTCTTGCTGCTCTCCGGTGTAGTGATAAAGTATATACGTCGTTAGGATCACATGACCGGGACGAGGTTGGCTATGTCGAAAGAAAGTGTTTTCACGATGAAGCTGGAGCCGGAGCTGCGTGAGCAGTTCATGGCGGAAGCCGAGGCTGTGGATAGACCGGCATCGCAAGTGGTGCGGGAACTGATGCGCGAGTTCATCCAGCGCCAGCACGAGGCGCGGGATTACGACGCGTTCCTGCAAGGCAAAGTAGCAACAGCCCGGAAGTCGGTTCGTGCGGGCCGTGGCCGATCCAATGCTGATGTCGAAGCCGGATTCGCCGCACGGCGCGCCAAGCGGACGCGCCGTGCGTGAGGGTTCTGTGGACGCCCGAGGCCGAGCAGGACCGCATCGTCATCTGGGATTACATCGTCGCCGACAACCCGTCGGCCGCGGTTCGAATGGACCAGCTTTTCAGCAAGGCATCCGCAGCCTTGGCGGATTTTCCGATGCGCGGGCACGTCGGCAAGGTCCTCGGAACGCGGGAGCTGATTCCGCATGAGAGCTATCGGCTGGTGTACGAGATCGACAACAGCAGCGACACCGTGTGGGTGCTGGCGTTGGTTCATACAGCGCGCCAGTGGCCACCAGTGAGAGAATAATCTGCCGTGCCTACAATGCTGAATTTCCCGGAGATAGACATGGGAAACAACCAACCATGAATCACCTGGACACCTTGCGCGCCGCCGTCGGCGAAGCGAACGTGCTTACGGACACGGATGCGTCGCCGTACCTGACGGACTGGCGTGAGCGTTACAGCGGTCACGCGCTGGCTGTGGTGCGTCCCGAATCGACCGATGAGGTCGCCGCGGTGGTGCACGCGTGCGTCGAGGCTGACGTGCCGATTGTGCCGCAGGGTGGCAACACCAGTTTGTGCGGCGGTGCGACGCCGGATGATTCCGGGTGTGCGGTGGTGCTGTCACTGCAACGCATGAACCGCATCCGCGGCATGGATCTGGACAACGACACGATGGAGGTCGAGGCCGGCTGCGTATTGCAGAAAGTGCAGGAGGCGGCACGCGATGCGGGGCGTCTGTTTCCCTTGAGCTTGGGATCGGAGGGCAGTTGCACGATTGGCGGGAATCTCGCCACCAACGCCGGCGGCACCGAGGTGTTGCGCTACGGGATGATGCGCGCGCTCACGCTGGGTCTCGAGGTCGTCACCGCGCAGGGCGAAATCTGGCATGGGCTGCGCGGGCTGCGCAAGGACAACACCGGCTACGATCTGCGCGACCTGTTCATCGGCAGCGAGGGCACGCTCGGGATCATCACCGCCGCCACGCTCAAGCTCTATCCGCTGCCGGTCGCGCGCTGCACCGCACTGCTGGCGCTGGCGTCGATTGCGGACGCGATCGCCACGCTGGGGCGGGCGCGGCACGGGTTTGGCGCGTCGCTCACCGGCTTCGAGCTGATGGCGGGCGACTGTCTCGCGGATGTGGTGCGCTGTTTCCCCCAACAACGGCTGCCGTTCGAGGGCGAATCGGCGGCGTTGCCTTGGTATGCGTTGCTGGAACTGTCCGACAGCGAAAGCGAGGCGCACGCGCGCGAACGTTTCGAGGCCGTGCTGGGCGAGGCTATCGAGGCCGGCTGCGTCAAGGATGCGGTGATCGCCGGGTCGATGGCACAAAGCAAGTCCTTGTGGCACCTGCGCGAAAGCATTCCGCTGGCCGAAAAGGAATCCTTCAAGGCCATCAAGCACGATGTGTCGCTGCCGGTATCGCGCATGGCGGCTTTTGTCGAGGACACCAACCGTGCGCTGCAGAAGGCGTTCCCCGGCATCCGCCATGTGATCTTCGGCCACCTGGGCGACGGCAATCTGCATTACAACGTCGCCCGTGGTGGCGACTGGACCGATGACGCGCTGCTGGCGCAACAGGATGCCGTCTTTGAACTGGTACACGACAGTGTCCATGCCGTGGACGGATCGATCAGCGCCGAGCACGGTATCGGCCAGCTCAAGCGCGATGCATTGGTGCGTTACAAGGATCCGGTCGAACTCGCCCTGATGCATTCGGTCAAGCAAGTGCTGGATCCGCAGGGGATAATGAATCCGGGCAAGGTCTTGACCGGCGATTCCGGATAAGGAGATGCGGGGACGGCGGTGCGGTCTGTGGGCGCCGAGCCCAGTCGGTTTCGGGATGCCGTGAGGTTGCCTTGAGTCCATCGAACCGGTGCCCATTTCGGGCGTCTGGAATCCCCGTTCAGTTGCGAAAAACCGCTTTTGGCGTTAAAGTGCGCGTTCCCTGTTGCGGGGTGGAGCAGTCTGGCAGCTCGTCGGGCTCATAACCCGAAGGTCGCAGGTTCAAATCCTGCCCCCGCTACCAGGCCTTGTCAGGTGTCCCGAATGGGGCCCTGTCCGCAGGATGCGGAACGCCGGTCAGGATAAAAACGGCGAACTTAAGGAATGGGCCTCGTGCCCATTTTTTTGTTTTCAAAATTCACGGATCGCAATGGAGACGGAAGCAATCGCGACACGTGTGGCGCCGGCCCTGAAGGAATTGGGCCTGGAGTGCCTCGGCGTGGAATTCAGCGCCGGTCACGGCGGCGGCTTGTTGCGCGTGTACATCGACACGATTGCGCAGGGCGACGCCACCGCGAACGCGGTCAGCGTGGACGATTGCGAGGCGGCCAGCCGCGAGATTTCCGCGCTGCTGGACGTGGATGATCCAATTGCCGGGCATTACGTACTGGAGGTTTCCTCGCCCGGAATCGAGCGGCCGCTGTTCACCGCCAGGCAATTCGCGCGCTTCCTCGGCATGGAAGCGAAGGTTACGCTTAAATTGCCCCGGGGTGGGCGCCGCCGGATGCGCGGGAAGATCGCTGCAGTCGACGGCAAGCAAATTGGCATGGACGCGGATGGTGTGCGCATGGACATCGAGGCGGACGAAATCGAAAGCGCGCATCTGGTGCCCGATTGGCAGGCGCTCGGTTACGCGCCCAAACCCAGGCCCGGGAAGGCTCCGCAAAAACAATCGCGGAGCAAGTCCCGCAAACAGAATCATTGAACGGCCGGAACCGGCCACAGCAACGCGGCACGCGGATAGGCGCGTACCGGATGGAGATCTAGAGATGAATCGCGACTTGTTGATGATCGTGGACACGGTTGCCGCAGAGAAGGCGGTGCCGCGCGATGTGATTTTTGGCGCCCTCGAGGCGGCCCTCGCGACCGCAGCCAAGAAACGCTATCCGGAGGAAGAGCCGGACATTCGTGTCGCGATCGATCAGGAGACCGGCGACTACGAAACCTTCCGCCGCTGGGAAGTGATCGCCGACGATGGCGAGATGGAATCACCGGACTGGCAGTTGCGTCACATGGACGCGGTGGACGAGCGCCCGGGCGCCGAAGTCGGAGAATTCATCGAACAGCAGATCGAGAACCCCGAATTCGGCCGCATTACCGCGCAGGCCGCCAAGCAGGTGATCGTGCAGCGCATCCGCGAGGCCGAGCGCGCACAGGTGGTCGAGGCCTACCAGGATCGCGTCGGCGAACTGATCAACGGCGTGGCCAAGCGGGTCGAGCGCGGCAACATTTACCTGGACCTCGGCGGCAACGCCGAAGCGTTCATTCCGCGCGACAAGGCGATCCCGCGCGAGGCGGTCCGTGTTGGCGACCGCGTGCGCGGTTACCTGTACGAGGTGCGCTCGGAGCCGCGGGGTCCGCAGTTGTTCGTGTCGCGCACGACGCCTGAATTCATGATGGAGCTGTTCAAACTGGAAGTGCCCGAAGTCGGTCAAGGCATCGTCGAGATCCGTGCCTGCGCGCGCGATGCCGGCGACCGCGCCAAGATCGCGGTGCTGGCGCACGACAAGCGCACGGACCCGATAGGCGCCTGTATCGGCATGCGCGGTTCGCGCGTGCAGGCGGTGTCCAACGAGCTCAACGGCGAGCGTATCGACATCGTGCTGTGGAACGATGCGCCCGCGCAGTTCGTGATCAATGCGATGGCGCCTGCCGAAGTGCAGTCGATCATCGTCGACGAGGATAAGCACTCGATGGACATTGCGGTCGCCGAGGACAAGCTGTCGCAGGCGATCGGTCGCGGCGGCCAGAACGTGCGCCTCGCGAGCAAGTTGACCGGATGGGATCTGAAGGTCATGACCCAGGACCAGGTTGTCGCCAAGAGCGAGGCCGAACAGGGGACAGCACGGCAACTGTTCATGGACAAGTTGGAAGTGGACCAGGAAATCGCCAATATCCTGGTGCAGGAAGGCTTTTCCACGGTCGAGGAAATCGCCTACGTACCGACTGGCGAACTGTTGGCGGTGGAAGGTTTCGACGAGGACATCGTCGAGGAGTTGCGCTCTCGCGCCAAGGATGCGCTGCTGACCGAGGCGCTGGCGGTCGAGGAGGATATCGACGAGAACGCGCCGTCCGGGGAATTGCTGGCACTGGAAGGCATGGACGAAGAAACGGCTTATGCGCTGGCAGAGCGCGAGGTAACCACGGTGGATGATTTGGCTGACCTCGCGGTGGACGACCTCATCGACATGGAAGGCATGGACGAGGAGCGGGCGGGTGCCCTGATCATGGCAGCACGCGCACCGATGTTGGCAAGGATGGAGAAGGAAGCCAGTTAGGCAAGGAACCGAAGAGCCGTCGAATGAGAAATGCGTCACCGTGATTGCTTGACGGCTGTTGCGGCGCCCCAGCGACATGCTGCGTGTCCGGGGTCACGAAGAGAAGAGGTACGACACGATGTCGGATGTCACAATCAAACAGCTTGCGGATTTGCTGGGGATGCCGGGCGACAGGCTGCTGACGCAGCTCGCCGAAGCCGGCATGTCGTTCGGGGATCCGGATCAAGTCATCAGCAGCCGCCAGAAGAGCAAGCTGCTGGATTTTCTGCGCCAGAACCACGGCAAGCAGTCCGCGGCGGCTGCCGCCACGCCGAAGCAGATTACCCTGAAGCGCCGCAAGGTCAGTGAAATCACCGTCGCCGGTGGCCGTGGCGCCAGCGCCAAGACAGTCAACGTGGAAGTGCGCGCGCGCCGTACGTACGTCAAGCGTGGCACGATCGCACCAGATACCGCAGGCGATAGCGAGCGCGAGGAAGCGCTGCGCAAGCTGAAGGAATCGCAGGAACAGCAGGAACGGGAGCTGGCCGAACTGGCCGAACAGGATCGTCGCCGCAAGGAAGAGCAGACCCGGCTTCAGGAAGCCGAGGCCGAGCGCAAGCGTGCCGAAGAAGAGCGCGCAAAGGTCGAGGCCGAAGCCGCCGTACGCGCCGCCGCAGAACCCCCGGCTGACGTCGTGGAGCCAACGGAAGCACCTGCCACGCCGGCGCGCCGGCATGAAGCTCCCAAACCTGCGCACAAGGAAGATGCCGCCGGACACAAACACAAGCGCTCGCGTGGTTCGCATCGCATGCGCGATGAGGATGACGAGGGCGCTGCGCGCCGCGCTGGCGGCGAACTGCATCTGACCGATGCCGAGCGCGCACGCCGCTCCACCCGCAAACGTTCGCGCCCGAGGGTGGATCTCTCGGAGATCACAGGCCAGCACGGCTTCTCCAAGCCGGCCGCGCCGGTCATGCGCGAAATTCCGATCGGCGAAGCGATTGTCGTATCCGAACTTGCGCAGAAAATGGCGATCAAGGGGTCGGAATTGGTCAAGGCGCTCTTCAAGATGGGCACCATGGTGACCATCAACCAGACGCTCGACCACGACACCGCCGCACTGGTCGTCGAAGAGCTGGGCCACAAGGCGGTCGATCTGGAAGAAAAGACGGCCGAAACCGAACTTGCCGCGCACGTCGTGACCGACGCTGCCGAGGGCGAGAAGGCACCGCGTCCGCCTGTGGTCACCATCATGGGTCACGTCGACCACGGCAAGACCTCGCTGCTCGATTACATCCGTACTACCAAGGTGGCGGCGGACGAGGCCGGCGGCATCACCCAGCACATCGGCGCGTATCACGTCGAAACGCCCAAGGGCGTGATCACCTTCCTTGATACGCCTGGCCACGCGGCATTCACTTCGATGCGCGCGCGCGGCGCACAGTCCACCGACATCGTGGTCCTGGTGGTCGCGGCGGATGACGGAGTGATGCCGCAGACTGTCGAAGCGATCGAACATGCGCGTGCGGCCAAAGTGCCGCTGATCGTCGCGGTCAACAAGATGGACAAGCCTGAAGCGAATCCCGACAACGTACGCCAGGGGCTGTCGCAACACGAGGTGATTTCCGAGGAGTGGGGCGGCGACACCCAGTTCGTGCCGGTGTCGGCCAAGACCGGCGATGGTGTCGATGCATTGCTCGAAGCGATCGGCCTGCAGGCCGAGGTCATGGAGCTCAAGGCCGTTCCGGACGGACGCGCTTCGGGCGTTGTGATCGAGTCCAGCCTCGACAAGGGCAGGGGACCTGTTGCGACGGTGCTGGTGCAGCAAGGGAAGCTGGAACGCGGCAATTACGTGGTGTGCGGCATCGAGTATGGCCGCGTGCGCGCGTTGTTCGACGAGACCGGTCAGCAGGTGGAAAGCGCCGGCCCGTCGATTCCGGTGCAGATGCTTGGGCTTTCCGGCGTGCCGGAAGCCGGCGACGAATTCGTGGTGGTGGCCGACGAGCGGCTGGCGAAGAACGTGGTTTCCGAGCGCGAAGCCCGGCGTCGCGAGAAGCGCCTCGTCACGCGCACCAACACGCTCGAAGACGTGATGGCGATGATGGGCAAGGGCGAGGGCCAGCAGACCCTCAACATTCTCATCAAGGCAGACGTGCAGGGTTCGGCAGAGGCGTTGCGCGAATCGCTGACGGCGATCAGCAACGAGCTCGTCCGGGTCAACGTGATCACCTCCGGCGTGGGCGGCATCACCGAATCCGATGCCACCCTCGCCGCGGCATCGAAGGCGTTGCTGATCGGTTTCAATGTGCGTGCCGATGCTTCGGCCCGCAAGGTGATCGAGTCCGGCGGCGTGGACTTGCGCTATTTCTCGATCATCTACGACGTGATCGATCAGGTGAAGCAGGCGGCAAGTGGCCTGATGGGCACCGAGATTCGCGAGGAGATCCTCGGCGTGGCCGAGGTGCGCGACGTGTTCCGCAGTTCCAAGTTTGGTGCAATCGCGGGTTGCATGGTCATTGAAGGCGCGGTGAAGCGGCACAAGCCGATCCGGGTGTTGCGCGACGACGTGGTGGTCTTCGAGGGCGAACTGGAATCGCTGCGCCACTTCAAGGAAAATGTCGAGGAAGCGCGCAATGGCGTCGAATGCGGCATCGGTGTAAAGCAGTACAACGACATCAAGCCCGGCGACCGCATCGAGTGCTTTGAACGCATCGAGGTTGCGCGTACGTTGTAAGCTTGATAGAAACGATCCGTCGTCACTCTGCGACCGGCCACTAGCCGGAACCCGGAATCCAGCGTTTCGCTATCGCCTGTGCTGCGGAAGCCGGATTCCGGATCGCCACTTCGCGGCGTACGGAATGACGAAGACAAAAGACTTTCGTTTGCGGATTTGCCGCTTATGCCCGCCCGTTCCTACCACCGCACCGATCGAGTCAACGCCGAGCTTCGCCGCGAGATCGGCACGCTGGTGCACGCCGCGGTACGCGATCATGCACTGCCGCAGGCGAGTGTGGTGGATGTCGACGTCAGCCGCGAACTCGATGTGGCTACAGTCTGGGTTACGGCGTTGCAGTCCGAGCGCTCCGCCGACGTGGTGAAGGCGCTGAAGGGACTCGCGAAAGAATTCCGGCATGAGTTGGCGCACGCGATGCGGATGCGGCGCGTCCCCGAGCTGCGCTTCAAGTACGACGACTCGGTGGACAAGGGCGAGCGGATCGAGCAGCTTTTGCGGGACTCGGGACCAGGAAATCGGGACTCGGAAGAACGGTAGCTGCCGGTATCCGTGGTTCTGTCGTCATCCTGGGGCCGCGCGAAGCGTGGAGCCCGGATTCATTTTTGATAATGCTCTTCCTTTCTTGAGAAGATCGATTCCGGCTCTCGCCGGAATGACGGATGTGTCGTCTCACCAGTGACTTGCCGGATACGCTTACACCACGAATGTCCCAAACCGAGCCCCGAGCACCGAGTTCCGAGCCCCGAGCCGTCAGCGGCATCCTGCTCCTCGACAAGCCTTCAGGCATCAGTTCCAACCGCGCCCTGCAGCAGGCGAAGCGCCTGTTTGGCGCCGCGAAAGCCGGCCACACCGGAAGCCTCGATCCGCTGGCGACGGGACTGCTGCCGATCTGTTTTGGCGAATCCACGAAGATTGCGGGATATCTGCTCGGTGCACGCAAAGCCTACGCCGCCGAGTGTAGATTGGGTGTTGCCACCGATACCTGTGATTCGGACGGAACAGTGTTGGCCGAACAGCCGATCCCGGAACTGGATGACGCATCCGTCCGAAATGCACTGACGACGTTGACCGGTCGCATTGTGCAGGTACCGCCCGTGTATTCGGCACTGAAGCAGGGTGGGGTGCCGCTGTACAAGCGCGCGCGGCGTGGCGAGGACATCGTGGCGCCTCCGCGCGAGGTCGATGTATTCCGGTTCGAACTCGTCGGACGCATCGGTGACACGCTGCGGCTTACGGTCGAATGCGGTTCGGGCACCTACGTACGCAGTCTGGTGCGCGACCTCGGCGAGGCGCTTGGTTGCGGCGCGCACCTGACGGCCTTGCGACGGCTATGGGTGGAACCTTTCCGCGATCCTCGAATATTCACGCTGGATGAATTATCTGCCCTGCGCGAGCAGCGTGGCGGGGCAGCACTGGCGGACATTCTGTTGCCAATCGAAGCGGGACTCGCCGATTGGCGGGTGCTGCAACTCGACGATGCTGGTGCCGCAGCGGTCGCGCATGGCCGTGCCTTGCGCGTCGACGTCGAGCCTGGACGCTATCGCGCGCACGCGACTTCCGGCCATCTGCTTGCGATCGGTGTCGTCGATGCGGAGCGTGCGTTCAAGATTCTGCGTGGTTTTGTCCAGTAATTTCGCGTTGGTTTGCGCTGAGCCGGGTTCCTCCCTCACAGCAACCGCATCAATTCCGGCCAGATCGGCATCTGATGCACCCGTACCGTGGTGCCGGCGAAGATCGCGTTGGCGAGTGCCGGCGCAGCGGACGGGAAACCCATGGCGAACGCCCCGGTCGGGTTTTCCTGCGACGGAACCAGGATCACCTGTACCGCGTGCGGCATCTGGGCCATCGTCGCGAGCGGGTAGTCCTTGAAGCCACGTTGCACGATGCGGCCATCCTTGACCGTGATCTGTTGGCGCAAGGCCGTGGACAGACCATCGAGTGTCGCGCCGACCAGTGCCGCGCGCGCGCCGAGCGGATTCACTACGCGTCCCAGGTCGGCGGCGCACACGGCGTTGTGGATCACGAGCCGGCTTCCTTCCATCGACACTTCCATTGCATGCGCGACGTAACCACCAAACGTGAAATGGCAGGCCAGCCCGAAACCGTGTCCGTGCGGATGGGGTTTGCTCCAGCCAATTGCGTCGGCGGCTAGTTTCAGTACCCATGCAAGACGTCCGGTGTCCAGCACCGGGCCACCGTGCCCGCGGTACGGGAGCCGGCGCGGTTCGCCCAGCAACGCCAGCCGGAACTTGAGCGCGTCCTGCTTCAAGCCGTGCGCGATCTCGTCGATGAAACACTCGGTGGCGAACGCATTGACAGCGTGCGAGCTGGCGCGATAGCTGCCGCGCGGCAGCGTCGAATCCAGCGCGTACCATGCGTATTGCAGGTTGTCGATCAAGCCCGCCGGTAGATCGTCGGGATGCATTTCGGAGAGCCACCAGCGCGGGCGCGGCTCGCGTCCCTGCAGTCGCGAGGTGCTGGCGATGCGGTGGCTCCAGCCGGTGGTTTTGCCGTGGCGGTCCGCGCACGCCTCCATCGCATGGATGGAAAAGGGGCGGTACAGATCGTGGGCGAACGCGCCCTTGCGTGTCCACATCAGCTTGATCGGCTTGCCTACGGCCTTGGCCAGCATTACCGCCTCGGCGACATAGTCGCTTTCGAGGAAGCGCCCGAAGCCACCGCCGGCGCGCGGAAGCTTCACCTCGATCTTGTCTGGCGCAAGACGGGTAAGGCGGCGCACGGTTTCATACGTGGCGCGCGGATTCTGCACTGGTGCGATGATCACGGCACGCTCGCTGTCGATCTTCA
The DNA here is from genome assembly GCA_050737995.1 of Rhodanobacteraceae bacterium. Lineage (GTDB taxonomy): Bacteria > Pseudomonadota > Gammaproteobacteria > Xanthomonadales > Rhodanobacteraceae > 66-474. Next base: position 88,902 of record JBOHYR010000127.1, on the reverse strand, counting down.
CCAGCGCGTTGGGCGGCTCCAGATCGGCATGCGCAACCGTGGCGATGCGGTATTCGGCCTTGAAGCGACGCCGCGCGTGCTTGCTGGTTTCCGTGAAATCGCCATCGGTACGAACCGCCTTGTCGGGTTCGCCTGACAGGACGATTTCGGCAGTTTGCGCGAGCGTGGCATCGTCCTGCGCGGCATGCGGACCCGGTTGCCACCGGATGTCGAGCTTGTCGATCGCTTGCAACGCGGTCCATGTGTCCTTTGCGAGCACCGCAACGCCTGCAGCGAGCGGTTGGCTGCCTGGTGCACGGGTCGGCTCCGGCGTCGGGATCGTCATGACCTTCTCGACGCCCTTGATCTTGAACGCAGCGCTGTCGTCCAGGTGCGCAAGCGTGCCGCCGGCATAGGGACAATGCGCGATGATCGCAACCAGTACGTCCCCGAACCATTCGTCGATGGCGAAGTGCTGTCGGCCGGTAACGATGTCGCGCGCATCCACATCGCCGGCATCCTGACCGACCAGCATGTACTGCGACGGCAATTTCGGTGCTGGTGGATTTGGCGCAGGTTTCAGCTTCGCCGCGGCCTCCGCAAGCTCGCCGTAACCGAGTTTGCGGCCGTCGGCGGCAATCACCATCCCGCGCATCGTGCGCAGGTTCGCAGGCGCGGTGCCCAGGATTTTTGACGCCGCGCGCAGCAGCAATTCTCGAGCGGTAGCACCGACGGTTCGCAGGTTGTTCCACGCGGAGGGCACGCTGGTGCTTCCCGATGCCATCTGGTGGCCGAGGGTCCAGTGCGGTTCGCCGTCGACGGCTGCGACGCCGAGATCCAGCGGTTCCACGATCACCTTATTCCAGTCGGCATCCAGTTCTTCGGCGAGGATGCGGGCCTCGGCCGTGCGGATGCCCTGGCCGACTTCCGGATCGCGCGAGCCGATCACGGTGGTACCGTCGGGTTCGATCCTCACGTAAGGATTCAACCGGATCAGGTTCTGGCCAAGCAGCTCGTCGGGTGTCCAGGCAAACGCGGGCAAACCGACGATCAGGCACCCGGAAGCGCCGCCAAATACCTTCAGGAATCGCCGGCGGCCGGCATCGTGTGTGCGCGTCACCTGGATTTGCCCTGCATGGCCTTCGATGCGCGCTTGATCGCGCTGCGGATGCGCGGGTAGCTGCCACACCGGCACAGGTTTTTGATGCCGTCGATGTCCTTGTCAGAGGGACGCGACTTGCGCGCCAGCAGGTCCACGGTCGCCATGATCTGGCCGGGCTGGCAATAACCGCAAAGGATCGCATCCTCGTCGATCCATGCCTGCTGTACCGGGTGCAACTTGCCATCCCGTGCGGCCAAGCCCTCGACGGTCGTGACCTCGCGGTCGGCGACGTCGTGCATCGCAAGCGTGCAGGCTTGCGTCAGCTTGCCATCCACCAGCACGCTGCACGCGCCGCAACTGGCGTCATCGCATCCGTACTTGCAGCCGGTCAGGCGCAGCACATCGCGCAGGTACCACAGCATTGGCATGTCCGGATCGCCGGTGTGGCGAAAATGCTTGCCATTGATCGTTACGTCGATGCCACTCCGGATCGGCTCCGGGGTGATCCGTGTCGGCGGGGTCTGGGGAGTCTGCTGCATCCGACGATTGTATTCGCTACATACCCGTAGCTCATCCTTCGCCTCATCCAGTCCCTCCGTAGCGTTCAGATTCGGCGCTCGCCATATTCGTCGTTACTGGATGCCCTACCAGCTGACCGCCGGTCGCGAGCACGATTGCGTTTTACGCTGTCGCACGCAACACTTGCGGGCCTTGCCCGCGCTGCCGCGCGCTGTTTGCCACGCATACTTCCATGACCGCATCCACCTTTGCGCCGCTCGTCCCCGATGCGCCATGGGTCGTGCTTAAGTTCGGGGGGACAAGCGTAGCGACTGCCGAGCGCTGGCACACAATTTTGCGCCTCGCCGCAGCGCGCCATGCCGAGGGCATGAGGGTTGTCGTCGTGGTGTCGGCCCTCGCCGGGGTTACGGATGCCTTGAAGGGCTTGTGCGGGTGCCCGCCTGCGGAACGCCTGGTTGCTTTGGCGAGGCTGGTCGAGCGACATCGCGAACTCGCCATGCAGATGCAACTCGCCCGCCCGGAGGGGTTGGAACGCTGGCTGGCGTCGTTATCGGCGACAGTGGCCACCTCGCAAGAACTGCCCCCATCCGGCCTTCGGCCATCTTCGCCAGCAGACGGGGCAAGGGAGGGCTATTCGTGGCAGGCGGCGGTCCAGGCGCACGGCGAGTTGCTGTCGAGCTCGCTGGGTGCGGCATTCATGACCGCGAACGGCCTGGCTACCGAGTGGCTGGATGCACGCGAGGCGCTGCTGGTACGCGAGTTGCCGTTTCTCAACGAGCGTGCGCGCACGCTGTCTGCGCAGGTGCAGGCCGATCCGGATCCCGCGTTCGCGGCGGCCTTGGCGGCGCGCGGCGAGGTGTTCATCACCCAGGGGTTCATCGCGCGCGACGCGGCCAGCGGCACGGTGTTGCTCGGTCGTGGTGGCTCCGATACTTCGGCCGCCTACCTTGGCGCGTTGTTGCGCGCCGCACGCGTGGAAATCTGGACCGACGTGGCCGGCATGTTCACCGCCGATCCGCACCAGGTACCGGGTGCGCGCCTGCTGCAGCATCTGGATTACGAAGAGGCACAGGAAATTGCCACCACCGGCGCGAAAGTGCTGCACCCGCGCTGCCTGTCGCCGTGCCGGCGCACGCGCGTTCCATTGTGGATCAAGGACACCCGGCATCCCGACCTCGATGGCACGGTCATTGGCCCGCAGCCGGTCGAGGCCGTCCCCAGCATCAAGGCAATCAGTTCGCGAAGGGGCATCACCTTGGTGTCGATGGAAACTTCGGGAATGTGGCAACAGGTTGGATTTCTCGCGGACGTGTTTGCGCTGTTCAAGCAACACGGTCTGTCGGTCGACCTGATCGGGTCAGCCGAGACCAATGTCACCGTGTCGCTCGATCCCGGCGAGAACCTGCTCGATTCCGATGTGGTCGCGGCGCTCGCGGCAGATCTGGCCAAGGTGTGCCGCGTCAAGGTGATCGCGCCGTGCGCGGCGGTTACGCTGGTGGGCCGCGGCATGCGCTCGATGTTGCATAGATTGTCCGGTGTACTGGCGGAATTCGGGCGCGAGCGCGTGTACCTGATCTCGCAATCATCCAACAACCTCAACCTGACCTTCGTGGTCGAAGAGGGCATCCTGGACGGGTTGCTGCCGCGTCTGCACGAGCTGCTGATACGCGCGGGCGCGTTGCGCACCGATGATGCGGGGCTGTTCGGCCCGAGCTGGCAGTCGTTGTATGGGAAGGGCCCTGCGCACACGCGCCAACCGTGGTGGCAGGAAAATCGTGCCCGGTTGATCGAACTCGCGCGTGCGACGCCACGCTACGTCTATCACCTGCCGACGATTCGCGAGCGCGCGCATGCGCTGCAAGCATTGCAGTCTGTCGATCGTGTTTATTATGCGGTCAAGGCGAATTCGCATCCCGCGATTCTCCAAGTGTTGGCGGGCGACGGGCTGGGTCTCGAATGTGTATCGCCGGGTGAGCTGGATGCCGCGGATGCATTTGCCGCGGCGAGCGGCTCGCCGCGCCTGTTCACCCCCAATTTCGCGCCGCGAGGTGATTACGTGGCAGCATTTGCCACCTGTGCGCAGGTGACGCTGGATGCCTTGCACCCGTTGCAACATTGGCCAGATGTGTTTGCAGGCCGCGAGATCATGTTGCGCGTCGACCTTGGTCGTGGATTTGGGCACCACGACAAGGTGCGCACTGGCGGCGCGACCAGCAAGTTCGGTCTGCCACTGGATCAATTCGATTCGTTTATTGGCCTGGCGCGCGAACACGACGTACGCGTCATCGGACTGCACGCACACCTCGGTTCCGGCATCCTCGACACGTCCCATTGGCCGCTCGTATGCAGCCAGCTTGCCGGTCTTGCCGATCGGATCGGCAGTGTGCGTAGCCTGAACCTCGGTGGCGGCCTCGGCGTGCCGTCGCATCCCGGCGAAGGGGAACTCGATCTGGTCGCTTTCGATGCCGCGCTGGGCGAGGTGAAGCGGACCTGTCCGCAATACGAGCTCTGGCTCGAACCAGGCCGCTGGCTGGTGGCCGATGCAGGCGTGCTGCTGGCTCGCGTCACGCAGGTCAAACGCAAGGGCGCTCTGAACTACCTCGGTTGCGACGCCGGCATGCACGTGCTGATTCGCCCCGCGTTGTACGACGCCTGGCACGAAATCGTCAACCTGACGCGATTCGGTACTTCCGCGGATACGCTGTACCAAGTGGTCGGTCCTATATGCGAATCCGGCGACGTGCTCGGCGCCGACCGCCACCTTCCGGATAGCCGTGAGGGCGACGTGCTGCTGATTGCGCAGGCCGGCGCCTACGGCGAGTCCATGGCATCGCATTACAACCTGAGGTCGCTGGCTAAATCGGTGGTGCTGGAATGAGTGCATTGGCTGATCCGCGCAAGGCAAAGAGCTTCCGCTTCCTGCGCTGCGGTTATGCCGATGGCGTGGCCGAGCTGGCATATGCGTTCGATGATGGCCCGGAGCTGATCGAACGGATCCACTTTCCCGACGCGCCGACGCTTCCGGAACCGCGCAGGCCGGCATTCGAGGAAGCATTGCGGTTGCTGCACCTGATTGCCGGGGTCAGTTATTACAAGGCCGGGGTTTCGCCTGTGATCGAAGTCGATTCCGGCGTGCCGGATGTTGCAACGGCCGAGCTTCTCGATGCGTTGTACCTGCACGGCCTCGCCGAGTTTGCCTATCGCAACGGTGTGGATTTGCGTGGGCGAGTTGCGTTTCCGCGTGCTTGCAGCTTTGCGAACGAAGCCACGGCATTGTCACCCCAGCCAATCCATGGCCGGGATGACGGGAAGGCGACGTCTCTGGACTCGCCCCATCGTGCTTTGATCCCGATCGGTGGTGGCAAGGATTCGCTGGCTGTCGTCGAAGCGTTGAAGTCAATCGGTGTCGATGCGACTGCAGCGTGGGTAGGCGCTTCGCCACTGATCGCCTCGGTAGCCGCACGGACGGGCTTGCCGATGCTCAACATCGGTCGCGAGCTGTCGCCGGTGCTGTTCGAGTACAACCGCATGGGTGCCTGGAACGGGCACATCCCGGTAACGGCGATCAATTCCGCGGTTCTCGCCTGCGCGACCGTCGTGTACGGCTTCGATGCCATCGCATTTGCCAACGAACGGTCAGCCTCGGCTGCGACGCTGGAGTACGCGGGGCAACAGGTCAACCACCAGTGGAGCAAGGGCTGGGTCTTCGAGCAAATGTTTGCGGCACACCTGCGCTCGCATGTCGCAGCCGACCTCGATTATTTTTCGATGTTGCGCCCATTTTCTGAACTCGCGGTGACCCGGGCGTTCGCGAAATCGGGCGCGGCTTATTTCGATGTGTTCTCCAGTTGCAACCGCAACTTTCGGATCCTCGGTCCCAAGCCCGCCGACCGCTGGTGCGGACAATGCCCGAAATGCCATTTCGTGTTTCTGGCGCTGGCGCCGTTCCTGCCCAAACCGCGCCTGCTTTCCATTTTCGGACGTAACCTGCTTGACTACGAAACGCAGACTGCCGGCTTCGACGCGCTGATCGAATACCATGACCACAAGCCGTTCGAATGTGTGGGCGAAGGCGCCGAGGCGCGCGCCGCGTTCGCCACGCTGGCGGTGCGACCGGAGTGGCGCGAGGATGCGCTTGTCGCGCGCTTCCGTGAGGAAATCGAGCCGCAACTCGCCGACGCGCGACTTGCGCTGGAACCGTGGCTTACGCCGTCGAGCGAGCATGGTGTACCGCCGCGTTACCAAGGTGCGCTGGATGCGATTCTCAGAGCTTGAGCGCGCCGAAGTTGCGGTCTGGGGTTGCGGCCGCGAAGGGCGTGCCGTGCTCGCCGCGTTGCGGCGACGCTATCCACGCAAATCGTTGACGCTATATTGCAAGTCGGACGAAGTCGCTGCATTGCGCGATGCGTCAAAGCCGTTTCCGTTGGGGGAAGGGAGGGGTGGCGATAGGGTTGGTTCGGCTCGTCTGCGTATACGCACCGACTCGCCCGGCGCGGAAGCGCTGTCAGCGCACGATATTGTGATCAAGTCCCCAGGCATCAGCGCATACAAGCCGGAGATCCTTGCAGCAATCGAGCGCGGCACGCGCTTCACCTCCGGCACCGCTCTGTGGTTCGGCGACAATCCCGGCGCGCGGGTGGTGGCTGTCACCGGCACCAAGGGCAAGAGCACCACGACCGCCTTGATCGCGCACGTGGTCCGAAGCCTCGGCGTACGTACGGCGCTGGCCGGCAACATAGGATTGCCGCTGCTCGACCTCGATGGACAGCGCGCCGATCTTTGGGCCGTAGAACTGTCGAGTTTCCAGACCGGCGAAGCGGGGCAGCTCGAGCTCGGTGTGGTCGTGAGTCTCGCCGAGGAACATCTCGACTGGCATGTCACACGCGAGCGCTACATTGCGGACAAGCTGAGGCTTGCCGGTGTGTCGCGCACATTGCTGGTGGATGCAAGCTCGCCGCTGCTGGTGGAGCGTACCGCAGCGCACCCGAGTCGCGCGATGTTTGACGACAAGGGTGGTTGGCACGTCGAAGAGGGGTTCATCCGGCACGCCGGTGAACGCGTGTTCGAAGTCGGCGCATTGCCACTGCATGGCACACACAATGCCCACAATGCCTGTGCTGCACTCGCAGCGGTCGGGTTGCTCGGGTTCGATGCGCAACGCGCAGCGTCGGCGTTGCGCACGTTCAAGCCTCTGCCGCACCGGCTGACTTCACTGGGCGAGCGGGACGGCATCGAATGGATCGACGACTCCATCAGTACCACGCCCGATGCGGCGCTTGCCGCACTGGAAAGCCTGCGAAGCCGGAGGGTTACGGTGATCCTCGGTGGTCACGATCGTGGGCTCGACTGGCGTTCATTCGCGCGGTCGTTGCACGCGGTACCACCGCATGCAGTGATCACCCATGGCGCGGCAGGCCCGCGTATTGCGCGGACCATGGGTGATGCGAAAGTGGGTTGCGTGGTCGCGGAAACATCGACCCTCGGTGCTGCCGTCGCTCGCGCAGAATGCCTGACGGCGACAAACGGCGTGGTGTTGCTATCACCGGGCGCGCCGAGTTTCGATCAGTTCAAGGATTACGCCGAGCGCGGCCGCGTCTTCGCGCGGCTCGCGGGGTTCGATGATGAAGCGATCGGCGAGATCACCGGGCTAGGCATCGCCTGAACCCGGTGGCGCACGTTGGTATTCCATCCAGAAGAGTTATTTTCCGGACGGAGTCTTCAGTTCACGTAGAGTGTAAACGGACGGTCGCCACTGCTTGTCTCTGTCGGGATGGTACGACACTTTGCCTGTCACGCTCGGCTTCCCTGGTGTTGTCGAACTCGTTGCGCGATACCACTTTCCTTGCCACTTCCGAAGCCTGATTCCATAACCATCCAATCTGGCCTTTGTCAATCATCGCGACAGTCTGATTCGCGTACTTGACCGATACTCCATTCTGCTTCTGAAACGCGGCGCGTCGTTCCGGTGTGAGTTGCCGTGTTGCGGGTTTCCGCAGCGAGGCCGCGACGCCGGTGATACCGACCAGCAAGGCACAAAGCAGCAGCCCGACGAACATGGGATTCTCTCCGATTTGTCGTCGTCCGTCAGGGCCAGCGCGTCTCCGTTGTCAGCCTGCCATGCGCTACGGGATTTGCATCCGTTCATCCGGCTTGAGATACAACTTCGTTGTCGGCGTTACATTTGATGCCTTGTTCCGAGGGTCGAGATTTCGAACGGTTTTGGCCGGAAGTACGCGGGTGCGTGGACATAGGTCGCCGGCTTCTAGTGCAGCGCCGTGCCCCGGGTCTTGTTTTGCGGGTCATTCGGCACGATGCAGACTGGCCGCTAACATGACACGATGAATCGCTATACAGACCGTGACCAGACGAAGCCGCCTTCGCTGCAAGCCCTGCAGCGCGCCCTGACGCGTGCAATGAGCCGTGATGTGGGCCGATTGCGCGCACGCTTGCGGCGACTGGAAGACGGACGCTCGGCTTCAGCGGAAACGCTGCGGGTGCTGGCCAGTGAAATTTCTGCGTCAGTGGCGCAGCGCGATGCACGTGCAGCGATGGTATCGCCGATCACGCTCGACGAATCGCTGCCCATTGCCCGGCGTGCTGACGAAATTGCCAGGTTGATCGGCAAACATCAAGTGCTGGTGATCGCTGGCGAGACCGGTTCCGGCAAGACAACGCAACTGCCAAAACTGTGCGTGGCCGCCGGGCGCGGTGTCGCCGGCATGATCGGCTGTACCCAGCCGCGGCGATTGGCGGCGCGCGCAATGGCGCGGCGAGTCGCGACCGAACTGGCCGGAGACATCGGTGGCGTCGTTGGATACGAGGTGCGTTTCAGCAAACAGCTTGGTGACAACACGATGGTCAAGTTCATGACCGACGGTATCCTCCTCGCCGAAATGGCGTACGACCACTGGCTGTCCGAATACGACACGATCATCCTGGACGAGGCGCATGAGCGTAGCCTCAACATCGATTTCCTGCTGGGCTACCTGAAGGAGTTGTTGCGCAAGCGGCGCGATCTCAAGTTGATCGTGACCTCGGCGACCATCGACACCGCGCACTTCGCCGAGCATTTTGATGGCGCGCCGGTCGTCGCGGTCGAGGGGCGCGCCTACCCGGTCGAAGTCCGGTATCGGCCGCCCGAACGGGACGCCGGCCTGACCGAACGCGTGCTCGCTGCGATGGATGACGTCACGCGTGAGGATCCAAGTGGCGACGTGCTCGTGTTTCTTCCGGGCGAACGCGAAATCCGTGATGCGCACCTGGCACTGGAGCGACGCAAGTATCGCCATACCGAAGTGTTGCCGTTGTATGCGCGGTTGTCGGTGAAGGAGCAGGACCGGGTGTTCAAGCCAGGTCCGGCACGGCGCGTCGTGCTGTCTACCAACGTGGCCGAAACATCGCTGACTGTGCCGCGCATCCGCTGGGTGGTGGACTCGGGCGACGCGCGTGTGAAGCGCTATTCGAGGCGCAGCCAGATCGAACGACTGCACGTTGAACCGGTGTCGCAGGCCGCGGCCAACCAGCGCGCCGGTCGCTGCGGTCGCGTCGGGCCGGGGATCTGCGTGCGGCTGTACGAGGAAACCGACTTCGCCGCACGCGTGCCGTACAGCGAGCCCGAGATTTCGCGCAGTGCACTGGCCGACGTGATTCTGCGGATGCTCGATCTCGGACTCGGCGACGTGGGATCGTTCCCTTTCATCGATCCACCCGACCCTCGCGCGGTCAACGACGGCTGGCGGCGGCTTGCCGAGATCGGTGCGGTGGATGGTGAGCGCCATCTCACGCCCTTGGGACGGCAGCTCGCGCGCATCCCCATCGATGCACAACTGGCGCGGATGCTGGTCGAAGCCGGCAAACTGGGCCGCGTGCCCGAGGTTTTGCCCATCGTCGCCTTTTTCGGCACCCAGGATCCGCGCGAACGCCCCGCCGACAGGCAGGCGCAGGCAGACTCGGCACATGCGGAATTCACCGACCCGCAATCGGATTTCATCGGTGTGCTGAACTTGTGGAACGCGTACCGTAGCGCGCATGAGGAACTGACGCAGTCCAGATTGCGTGACTGGTGCGCGAAACATTTCGTGTCGTTCCCGCGGATGCGCGAGTGGCGTGAGTTGCATCGGCAGTTGTTGCTGGGTGAAGCCGGAAATCGGGATTCAAGAACGGGGGTTCGGGAACAGCCGAAGGCCGTCGCGCACAGCCCGGAAGACTCTGCGAAGCCAGAATTCCGGGTCGTGACTCCCGAAATTTACGAAGCCATCCATCTCGCGTTGCTCTCCGGACTGCCTGCCAACGTCGCACGCAAGGACGAGCAGGGGACGTTTCGTGGTACGCGCGAGCGCAAGTTCAAGGTGTTTCCCGGTTCGGCGTTGGCGAAGAAGCCGCCGCAATGGCTGTTCGCCGCCCAGGTCGTCGATCTTGGCGGCAAGGTCTGGGGCATGCAGTGCGCGCGGATCGAACCGGAATGGATCGAACGTCAGGCCACGTATTTGCTCAAGCGTACGTGCAGGGGTCCGCACTGGTCGCGTGCGCGCGGTGCTGTGCAGGCTTATGAGCAAGTGTCGCTGTACGGCCTGGTCCTGGCCGAGCGCCGTACCGTGACTTTTGCGAAACAGGACCCGCCCTTGGCGCATGCGATCTTCCTGCGTGAGACGCTGGCGCGTTGCGAGATAGACTGCCGCGCGGATTTCGTGCGTGCCAACGCGCGTGTTCTGGACGAGGCGCGCGAAATCGAGGCGCAACAGCGTCGTGAGGGTTTGTTGCGGGACGACCAGGAACTGTCGACTTTCTTTGCCGGGAAATTGCCGGAAGCTGTCTGCTCCGCGACAGCGCTGGATGCGTGGTACCGCCGCGCGTCGGATGCGGCGCGCGCGGCGTTGCGCTGGTCGCTGACCGACGTACTGGCGCCGGATTCATCACGCGATGCCGCAGCGTTCCCTGACGCCTTGGAGGCTTCCGGGCAGTCATTGCACCTCGAATACCGTTTCGTGCCTGGGGACGACGCAGATGGCGTCACCCTCTGCGTGCCGCTGGCATTGTTGAATGCGGTTTCCGGTGCGCGCTGCGAATGGCTGGTGCCGGGGCTGTTGCGGGACAAGGTGACGGTGCTGATCCGCGGGCTGCCCAAGGCATTGCGTCGCAACTTCGTCCCGGCGCCGGATTTCGCGCGCGCCTTCGTCGAGGCGGACCCGCCCTGTGACGAACCACTGGCGCAGGCATTGGTGGTATTCCTGAGGCGGATTACCGGTGTTGCGATCGAGGCGTCCGCTTTCGATGGTGTCGAGCTGCCCGCGCATCTGCGCATGCGTTTCGACGTGCGCGACGAACATGGCCATTCGCTGGCCACCGACCGCGATCTTGGCGCACTGCGCAAGCACCTGGGTGCGCGTGCCCGTGCCGCGTTTTCGCATGGTGCGGCAATCGCGGTGACGCGTGATGACGTACGTGTTTGGGACTTCGATGTCATACCGATCGAATCCGAAACGCGCGATGGCGTACCGGCTTTCCCGGCACTGGTCGATCTGGGTCGCGCCGTCGCGCTGCGGGTGTTCGAGACCGCAGGTGAAGCCGCCACCGCACACCGCGCAGGCATCGAACGACTGCTGCGGTTGGCGCTTGCGACCGAGTTCAAACGCGTGCAGAAGCAATTGTCGCTGAAGCCGAGACTCGCGATCGCATTTGCTCCGCACGGACGCTTCGAGGCATTGCGCGAGGACATCGTAGAAGGCGCGTTCGCAGACCTGCTGGCCGACCACGACACGGATGTGCGCGATCGCGCAGGATGGGAATCGCTGTGCGACGCCATCGGACGTAACCTCTTCAGCGCGGCGATGACACGTCTCGGACTGGCCGAACCAATTCTGGTGGCACTCGCCGACCTGCAGCCATGGTTGAAACCCGCGATCAAGGGACAGACGGCCGCAAGCTACGCCGACCTTCGCGGCCAGCTCGATGCGCTGCTGGCGCCAGGCTTCCTGCGAGAACTACCGAAGGCGCGACTGACACACTTGCCACGTTACCTGAAGGCAATGCGTCTGCGCGCGGAGAAACTGCGCAGCGACCCCGCGCGCGATCATGCGCGCATGCAGCAGGTACTGCCGTACTGGCGCAGCGTGCTGGAACGGCGTGCGGTGAGTGAAGATTCGCAATCGCTTGAAACGCTGCGCTGGATGGTAGAGGAATGGCGGGTGTCGGTGTTTGCACAGGGCCTCAAGACTGCCGAACCGATATCTGGGAAGAGAATGGCGCGGGCGTTGGCTGCCCTGGGTACAACGGATCGCCACCAGGCAGGCAGTCGCCGCAGCGGATGATCGATCGTCGGGTTTCGGTGGCGACCTCGGGTTATTGGCTGCACTGACAACGAGGTGCGCAGATCGTGTTCAGGCCTCATTTCGCGCAACGGCAGCTCACGCTTTCTGAAGTCCCTCGGGGGGAGATTTTCCAGCATGGCAAAGCTCATCGTCGGGTTGTCGCACTCCTGAGGCGGCTACGTCGAGCGGTTGAATTCGCCGTCGAGAGTATGTATCAAGGGAATGAGTCGCTGGTGCCAACGCGCAGATGCGTGATTCCAGCGTATGATTGGCCGGAATGAGCTTTTCCAAGCTCCTTCAACATCAGGGCTGTGCTACGGGTAGTGGTGTTCAGCTCGAGATGTAAAACAGGACATTGGGTCCGTCTAATCAATAGTTGGACCTAGATGAATTAAGGAGAAGAATAGGGTTATTAAAGCTGGTGAGAAACTGCACATAATATATCGTTCTCTCTATGATAAATCTAATAGACGGCATTTTATCGGAGAAGTAATCGTGGTAAAAGATGCGCTTTGTAGATTGGAAGGTTATTTCTTTGTTTACGATGACAGGAAAACAGAATTTATTAAGATAGAAGAGATACGAACGACGATTATAGACTTGTCCAATAGTGGTCTTGTTATAAATGTGATTGACGCTAACATCAGCCTTGATGACGTTCGCTATATGTACGCTCAAGGGGTCGGACTTGTAGCTACAGACGGCAAGGATTTTTCGCTAAATATCAATGAGTTTAGCGCAAGAAGATAGGTTCGCAATCGCCGATTCGGATCGGGGCCGTTCTAGCCAGCCGCCGCAAAACGGTCACGATTGACCGAATTGTTTGATGAGGTATTCGAAAATACGTTTTGGACTCAGACGTTGATGAAGCGCATCGAGAAGTCGATCGCGTGCACGTGCTTCGTCAGCGCGCCGATGGAGATGTAATCGACGCCAGTTTCGGCGATTGCGCGCACGCGTCGCAAGTTGACGCTGCCCGAGACTTCCAGCGGCACGCGGCCGGCGACGAGGGTAACGGCTTCGCGCAGCATCGTGTCGCTGAATTCGTCCAATAGCACGCGGTCGGCGCCGGTGTCGATGGCTGCACGCAGTTCGTCGAGGGATTCCACCTCGCATTCGAGCAACACATCCGGATGCGCGGTGCGCGCGGCGCGGATCGCATGGGCGATACCGTTGACCGCGGTGACGTGGTTTTCCTTGATCAGGATGGCATCGAACAAGCCCATGCGGTGGTTGTGACCACCGCCGCAGAGTACTGCGTATTTCTGGGCAAGGCGCAGGCCTGGAAGGGTCTTGCGGGTGTCGAGAATCTTCGTGCGGGTCCCCGCAACAGCATCCACGTAAGTACTGGTGACAGTCGCGGTGCCGGAAAGGGTCTGCAGAAAGTTGAGCGCGTTGCGTTCGCCCGCGACGAGTGCCCGTGCGTTGCCACTGATGTGGCACAGTTCGTCATCGGGGGCGATGTGGTCACCGTCCGAAGCGTGCCATTCGATACGTACGTCCGCATCGAGCTGCCGAAAACATTCCTGCGCCCATGCGGAACCAGCGAGCACCGCACCCTCACGGCTGATGATCCGCGCGCTGGCCCGCGCGGCGTGATCAATCAGGGCAGCGGTCACGTCGCCCGTACCGATGTCTTCGGCGAGCGCGCGTCCAACATCCGCTTGGATTACATGCCGGGGCGGCAACGAAGGCCGCGCTGTGGCGGCGCTCATGCGCCGGCGTGCTGCGGCTGCTCGGGTTGCGCGTTGCGCAGACGGTCGACGATCGCGTCGAGGGCGCGGTCGAACAGGGGCACTTCCTCGAGGATCATTGCGCGCTGGTCGTGCAATTCCGTCGCGAGTTGCACCGTGGTACGGTCGGCGACTTTCAGGCCACGGCGGTTGACGAACAGGTACTTGCCACTGATCGGGCTGATCCAGGACAGCTTGGCGCGTTCGCGGGTGCCTTGCTCGTCGATGAACTCCACCCAGTTGCCGATCCTGAGGTCACGCACCGCCTGCAATGAGTCGGAATCGATGTCCACCGACATGTCGTCGGGATCAAAGTCTGCCTCAGCATCGGGCACCGTGTCGGTGATCGCGGGCTGTGCGTCCTGATTCACGCCGAGCACGACGGCTGGGTCCACGGCGGATTCCTCGACTAGCGCGGCGGGTGTCGGTTCGCCAAGCTGCTGGCGCCAGAATTTTCGCAATTCGGCCAGTAGTCGGTCGATGTCGGGTTCCTGGAACGCGACCGTGGCGAGACCCGCGTGCAGGTGCTTCTCGATCGAGGTCAGCACGTTTTTGTATTGCATGTGTGCCGCTTCGCCGTGCGGCGCGTCGGCGGTTGCGACGAAATCATCGATGAAGTGTACCGCCGAGCGAAACTCCGGCGATTCGACACCTTGGCGCAGCACGATCAGTACGAGGTAATTTGCCCAAGGTCGAGTCAGCACACCGCGCATCAAGGAGGGAAGATTCCGGCCGCTGATCCGCGACAGGATTTCCTGGGCGGCGCGGCGGCGTGCGTCCTGCAGTCGCTCGCGGCCGCGTGCGGCTTCGGTTGCGCGGCTCTCGGCCAGTTCCGCGCGTTTGCGGTTCTGTTCGACGAACTGGGCAAACTCGATAAGCTGGCGTTCGAACACGCCGATGTCGTCGTCGAAATCCTGCAGCAGCGTTTCGACTACGGCCTTGACCTTGTCGAACAGGCGATGGTCGCGGTCGGATTCTTCCGACCAACTCTTGGCGGCATCGGCCAACTGATCGAGCAGCTTTCTCGCCGGGTGCGAAGAGTGCGCGAACATGCGGCGGTCGAGGATCGCGACCTTGAGGTAAGGAATCTGCAAGCGCGACAGCAGAACCTGCATCGGTGCGGGGATGGTGTGGTCCTGCAGTATGTATTCGAAAAGCATGCCGACGAGGTCAATGGTGTCCTCGTCGGTGCCCGAGACATGCGCCTTCGCCTGTCCGGACAGCCGCTGGATCTGCGCCATCAGCTCGTTCTTGAGGTGCTGGACCATGTCCACGGCGCTGGTGGTGTCGATGGCGGCAGGCTGGGCCGGAGGGGGCCGGGTCTCGCCCTGCAGCAGCGTCAACGCGCTGAGCAGTTCAGCCGGACTAAGCGAGGCGATGCCGCTGCCGGATGCCACGTGCCCGTTGCCGGTATAGCTGCTTTGTCGGCGTGTTGCCAGCAGCGACGTCAGCCGTTGCATCAACTCGCTGTGCAGTTCATCCGCGTCGTCGGTGAGGTAATCGCCAGCGTCGCTGGTCTGGGCGTCGTCGGCCCCGGTGGCACGCTGGCCGAGCGATGTGCCCACGGCAGAGCCGCGTCGCCGCACAACCGTCGGGTGCCGCAACTGCGGCAGGACGCCAGCCTGCACCAGACGCACGTTGACGTCGTGATAAAGCGTATCGAGTGCTTTCAAAACGTAGCGTTCGAACATCTTCAAGATGATCAAACGCACACGGATGTTGACGTCGCCAAGTTCGCCCAAGGCCACCCGAAACGCCTCCGTCAGGGAATTGGGTCCCAATGGATTGTTGGCATTGGTGGTGGTGCGACCGCCGCTCAGCACCGAAAGTCGCTGGTTCAGCGCGATGAGCGCCGCCGACAGACGGCCGTCGGTTTTCGCGACCATGCTGGCAACTGCGAGCGATTCCTCCAACTCGCGGTCGTCGACGAGGCTCAGTTCGCCGCTTGCGCTAAACGCCTTCTGTGCTTCGCTGGTTTCACGTATCTGCCGACCCGTGGCAAAATCCGCGAAGCCGTGCGTCACGCGTTCTGCGAACAGACGCTCGATGCGTGGGCGCCGCTTGCGGGTTTCGCGCATGCCGTCGAAGTATTCGGTCTGGCTGGCGTTGCTCTCGGCTTTCTCGGCGAGGTCGAACAGGGTGTCGTCGACGTTGTCGAGCAGGCCCGCGACCAGGTTCGCTGTCTCCCTGAGGGTCATCTCGCGCACTGCGGCCAGCAGGCCACCCACGTGGTCGTGGACGGCCTCCGGCGCGCGCGAGGTTATCTCCACGACCTTCTTGTCTGTATTGCCGTGCTGACCGGCGTGCTGGTCGGATGGAATCGGCGTCATGGCAGAAGTCCGGTTTCCCGTTTACAGAGAAGGAGTTGGAATGTGTAGTATGCCCCTTCGCGAGCACGGGAACGTGAAGCCGCTCACAACGCTGTCACGAAGCGTTACAAATGGGCTTTGCCGGGACCTGTGCATCTGGGTTGGACCGACACCCGGACTGCTCGCTACGCAGGGAAATCGTTCAATTGCAGGGTGCCGATCCCCTCGTCAGCAAGCATCACGGGGATGTCGTCCTCGATCCGGTACACGACCTTCCGGTCTGTGGTGATGAGACCCGCTGCGAGCGGCGCAGCGACCTTCTGCCCACTCACGGTGTCGACCTGGCCGGCCGAGATGGCCTGGTTCAGGACGTCTAGTTCGTCGCGACGCAGTACGCGTACCGGAGTCTTGCTGACCGGGTCGCAGAGGATGTCGAGCAATCGCTTGTCCATGGCGCGTACAATACCCGTTTTGCGACGGACAGACCATGCGGAAAACGACGGTCGCGCCCCGCGTCGGGGTGGTGATGGGCTCGCGCTCGGACTGGGAAACGATGCGGCACGCGGCGGACATGCTGGCGTCGCTGGGCGTCGCACACGAAGTCGAGGTGGTGTCCGCGCACCGCACGCCGGACAAACTGTTCGCTTATGCCGAAGGCGCGGCCGGACGCGGCATCGAGGTAATCGTTGCCGGAGCCGGCGGCGCCGCACACTTGCCGGGAATGCTGGCCGCCAAGACCCGCCTGCCGGTGCTGGGTGTGCCGGTGCAATCGCGCGCGCTGAAAGGGCTGGATTCGCTGTTGTCGATTGCGCAGATGCCGGCGGGCGTGCCAGTCGGCACCCTCGCGATCGGCGAGTCGGGCGCGAAAAACGCCGGGCTGCTGGCGGCCGCAATCGTGGCCCTGCACGACGGGAAGGTCGCGCGTGCGCTGGACCAGTTCCGCCACGCACAAACCGTGCTGGTTCTCGAGCAATCCGACCCGCGCCTTTCGCCCCCACGCCCCGCCCCTGCAAAACATGCGCGAAATCGGGGTACGCCCAGGCGATGAGCAAGTTGGGAATACTGGGGGGTGGCCAGCTCGCGCGCATGATGGTGCTGGCGGGTGTGCCCATCGGGGTGCGCTTCGAGGTTGTCGATCCGGTGGCAGACGCCTGCGCGGGCCAACTTGCTCCGTTGCTCAATGAGGGCTGGGGCGCGTTCTACAAACTGGAAGCGTTCGCACGAGACATCGATGCCGCGACGTTCGATTTCGAAAACGTGCCTGCCGAAACTGCCGAGTGGCTGGCGGCGCGCACGCGTGTGGCGCCCAACGCAAGATCGCTTGCGACCGCGCAGGATCGAGTGCTGGAGAAAACCCTGTTCCGGAAGTGTGGTCTGCCGACCACGGAATTTGCGGACGTGGCGACGCGCGCTGGACTCGACGCCGTGCTCGCGCGCATCGGGGCTCCGGCGATATTGAAAACCCGGCGTGAAGGTTACGACGGCAAGGGCCAGTTCCGCATCAAGACCACGGCCGACGCGGACGCTGCCTGGGAGGCGTTGGGGTGGCAGGCGGCATCGCGCGGCCTGATCCTCGAGGGTTTCGTCGACTTCGATTGCGAGGCGTCAATCATTGCGGTGCGCGCGGCAGATGGCGCATTTCGCGCCTGGCCGGTAACCCGCAATTGGCATGTCGGCGGCATCCTTTCCGCGAGTCTCGCGCCCGCGCCGGTCGGCGACACGATCGGCGAGGCGGCGATTGCGCACGCCCGCGCGATCGCCGAAGAGCTCGACTACGTCGGGGTGTTCGCGCTGGAGCTGTTCGTGATGGGAAATGCCGTCCATGGCAAAGAGCTCCTTGGCAACGAAATGGCACCGCGTGTCCACAACTCCGGACACTGGACCATCGAAGGGGCGGTCACGTCGCAATTCGAGAACCACGTGCGCGCGGTATTGGGCATGCCTCTGGGCGACACCTCGGCGCGTGGGTTGTCGTGCATGTTGAACTGGATCGGCGAGCTTCCGGATCGCGACGCGCTGATCGCGATTCCTGGCGCGCACTGGCATGACTACGCCAAGGCGCCGCGTCCGGGTCGCAAGGTCGGGCACGCAACGGTGTGTGCGCCGGATTCCAAGATCCTGAGCGCGCGCCTGAAGCAGGTCGGGCACGTGCTTGGCCGTGAGTCGCAGGTAGAACCTGTGATCGACGCGCTTGCTGTTTCCGTTTGACAGTCCGGACGTGAGGTCGCATGGTGCAGGTTCTTGTGAATAGCCGGGCCGGGGGTGGCTGTTCTGGTCGTTCGTAACCAGACAGGTGATATTTGATGATGTTGCGTCGAAGCAGCGATCAGGGACGATCGCACCCAACAAAGAACAGGAGATTCGGCATGCGTCATGTTTCCGCAGCGCTCGCTGCACTTTTTCTTGCGCTGGGCGCTGGGTCGTTCGCGCCGACGGCACTGGCGAAGTCGCCGCGCGTCCAGAGCGCCCAAGACGGTCCGCTGCAGGCAAAGCCGGTCGGCAACATCAATCTGCCGAACCAGCCGCTTGTCACTGCGGAACACGGCATGGTCGTCAGTTCGCAGCACCTCGCCACGCAGATCGGCGTGGAGGTTCTCAAGCAGGGTGGCAACGCGATCGATGCCTCGGTTGCGGTGGGTTACGCGCTGGCAGTGGTGCATCCTTGCTGCGGCAACATCGGCGGAGGCGGATTCATGATGGTCCATCTCGCCGACGGCAGGAATTTGTTTCTTGACTTCCGCGAAAAGGCGCCGTTGAAGGCGACTCCGGACATGATGCAGAACGCGGCTGGCAAGGTGGTGAAAGGCCGCAGCACCAAGACCTATCTCGGCGTGGGCGTTCCCGGCACCGTGATGGGGCTCGACGAGGCGCTTGCCAAATACGGCACGATGAGCCTGAAGCAGGTTATGGCGCCCGCGATCAAGCTCGCACGCGACGGTTACGTATTGCAACCCGGGGATGTCCGAATCCTGGACACGTCCACCGACACGTTCGCCGAGCACGCGAACGTCGCCGCGGTCTTCCTCGATCACGGACAGCCATGGAAGACGGGGGAGACACTGAAACAGACGCAATTGGCGAACACTCTGGAACTGATTGCGAAGGAGGGTACGCGAGCGTTTTACGATGGTCCGATCGCCGCTGCGGTGGTCAAGGCCAGCGATGCAAATCACGGTCTGTTGAGCCTCCGGGACTTCCAGGGTTACACAGTGCAGTGGAGCAAGCCCATCGAATGCAGCTACCACGGCTATACGATTTATTCAGCGCCGCCGCCGAGTTCCGGCGGCACGACGATTTGCGAGACGCTGCAGGTCATCGAGCCGTACCCGTTCGCGAAGTGGGGCTTCCATTCCGCGAAAAGCGTCCATTATTTCGTGGAAGCCGAGCGCCGCGCGTTCGCCGACCGCAACACCTATCTTGGCGATCCCGCGTTCGTCGACAATCCGATCGACAAACTTCTCTCCTCGGAACACGCCGCGAAGTTGCGCGCCGAAATCCACCCCGGCAAGGCGACGCCATCATCCGAAGTAAAGGGTAGCCTCGGTCCGTACCAAGCGAAGAACACCACCCATTATTCGGTGGTCGATGACAAGGGCAACGCTGTTGCGGTCACGTTCACGGTGAACAGCTACTTCGGAATCAAGCAGATCGCCGGCGACACCGGGTTTTTCCTCAACAACGAGATGGACGACTTCACCTCCAAGCCCAAGGTGCCGAACCAGTTCGGGTTGGTGCAGGGCAAGGCCAACCAGATCGAACCCGGCAAGCGTCCCCTGAGTTCGATGAGTCCGACGATCGTGCTTCGCGACGACAAACTGTTCATGGTGACTGGCAGCCCCGGCGGCTCCACGATCATTTCGACGACGATGGAAAGCATCCTCAACGTGGTCGAGTACGGCATGAACCTCAAGCAGGCCATCTACGCGCCGCGCATCCACATGCAATGGTATCCGGACGAAGTGTTCGCGGAGCCGGATGCATTCACACCATCCGTGCAGAAGTCGCTGGAAGCGATGGGATACAAGATCCGCGCCGTACATTCGATGGGCGATGTCGAGGCCATTTTTGTGAATCCGAAAACGCACTTGCTCGAAAGCGTCAATGATCCGCGTTATCCGGCCGGCAAGGCGGCGGGGTATTAAAGGCTCCTTCATGATCGGGGCCGCTTCTCAAGTTGCGCGTCCCCAGTCCGTCATTATTCCGGTGCCGCCAGCGCAACTTGCGGGCGGAATCCGGAATCCAGCTTTGATCTTCGGCATCGGAGCAAAAAGCTGGATTCCGGGTTCTATCGCCAATGAAGCCGGCGAAGGCCCCGGCATGACGAAAGTAGAGAATGCCGCAGTTGAGCGTCGATTCTGATTGGAAACTGCTTCGTGCGCGATCGGGCTTCGGATGGCGGTTTTGATGGTCCATCACCATGCTCGTGATCGGTTGGAGCGTGCACAACGGTGCAGCGATCATAATTGTCGCACTCAATGGCGTGCGACCAGCAACCACATGATGGCCGCCACGAAGTTGTTGGTGGCGTGCAGCGTGATCGACGGCCATAGCGAATGGGTGCGGATACGAAGCCACGCGAGCACAAGACCCAGCAGAATCAGTGCAGGCACCGGATACCACGCAAACTTGAAGTCGGGCAGGTGCGCGCAGCCGAAAATCAGGGCGCTCACCACGATCGCCCAGCCGATCCGCATACGGCTTGCGAGTCCCGACAACAGCACGCCGCGAAATACCAGTTCCTCGACGACCGGCGCCACGCACACCACCAGCAGCGCCAGCAGCAGGCGCATCCCGGGCGACACCTTGCCAGCCATCACGGAGACATCCTGATGGACGGGGTGGCCTTGGGCGAGCAGGTGAGTCACGGCGCCACCGAGCAGCAATATCCCGATGCCCAGCACTACCGCCATTACGTAGGCGCTCTTGTCGCGGGGCCGTACAAAACCGAAGCCTGGCAGGTCGGCTCGCGACCATTGCCTGGGCCAGGTTTGGCGCACAAGGGCGATCATCACCGCGGCGGCTGCGGCGATCGTTATCGCGGCCAGGATGACGCGGATGTCCGGGCTGGCCTGCACCCTCTGCGCGATGGCCTGCATGTCGGGTTTTTGATGCTGCAGGGCCGTCTGCAACGCCAGCCAGACGCCGATTGCCGAGCCGACGACCAAGCTCAACCCGATCTGCAACAGGAAATACAACGCTACAGTGCCGAACCCGCTCCAGATGCCCGGACGCCTGGGCGGCGATGCGGCAAGAGCTGCGGAGCCGTTGGTATCCGACGGGTTTTGGGTGGGTGGGTCCAATTGGCGCCCCTGTCCCGTTTCTTGATCGAACGAGTGAGCAATGTACCAGCCATGGCTGCGCGATCCGCGGCGACTCCGGTGCTACTTCTCGATCTTGTAATTCAGGCTAGCGCGATTGCCGGTGGTGGCGTTCTCGGCCTCAAATTGCAGGAAACGGTTTAGTGTGTAGCGCAGCGTGATGACTTGTCCCGGAGTAAACAGGCCGACGCCGTAGCTGAGGAACAGGCGGGGCGAAAGATATTTGCCGGCGGTGAACGCCGAACCGCCGAGCGCTTCGCTGCTGGAGACACCGGCCTCAAGGCCGAGGCGCGAACCGACCGACTTGGCGAGGCGATCGCCAGCCAGTCCGCCCAGCGCTTGCGCGGCGGTATTGAGGGTATTGCCTTCGCCGCTTTTCAGGTCATTCAGTGGTCGCCCCGTGACGAGGTAGGACAACGCCTCGGCCTGTTCCATCGCCGGGTCGGAGAACACGGTCAGCACCGGCCGCTCTGCGGTGCCGCGTATGCTCAAGCCTACCGTGACATCGGCACTTCGAATCTGGCGTTCGGCACGGATGTCGAGGCCCGGGTTGTCGAGCCGGGTGCCGGCGAACAGCAGCCGTCCGTTGTTGATACTGAGATCCTGGCCATAAGCTTTATACTTGCCGCTGACCTGGACTTCGCCGCGACCCGTCGCGGTCCTCCCGGGCTGGACGCGCACGGCGAGCTGACCTCGCACCTTGCCGTCGAGACCATATCCGTGCACCTTCACGTCGTCGCCGAGTTTCACCTCGATGTCGGCATTCATCGCCAGTGGCGAGGTTTTCGCTGCCTGCGGCTGGTCGACAATCACCACGTCGGGCGAGGCCCGGGTAGGGCCCTGCCCCGGCAGTTTCTCGACCTCGACCTTGGCGCTCGGGATCGCGACGCTGCCGGTCAGGGTGAACATTCCATCGGCGCGCGCAACCTTCAGGTCGGGCGATGCAACCACATGCGCGGCGGGGATGTCGGCGACCAGCACGTTGTCACCCTTGATCGTGAGTGCAAGAGGCGCGTCCGCAGACAGACCGGCGGAACCATTGACGTGCAGCACACCTTGGCCGGATGCGATCTGGCCCTTGACGGTCAAATGGCCTTGCGGATTACCCGCGATCGCAAACTCGCCATCGTGCAGTTTCAGACCGGCGCGCGGCAGTTCGGCTGCGAAACCCTTGGTCTGGATATTGCCCTCGAACTGTGGCGCCGACAGCGAGCCTCCGAGCGTGAATCGGCCCGCGAGGCTGCCTTGCACATTGGCGATCTCCGGCGTTATTGCCGAGAGTGATGCGAGGTTGCGAAAGTCGGCGTCGACGTTGCCTTCGAGCGTGCGATTCGCGCCACTGACCGTTACATCGCCGTCGATGTGGCCGCCACCGTTCAGGGCAGCGTGCAGGCGAAATTGCTGGCTGGTGCCCGTTGCATTGACATCGAAAGTGACGTGGGTCCATCCAAGCAGCGGATGTTCCGGGTTGGACGTGTAGGCAATCTCGCCGGCTCCGAGCATCAGATTGGCATTGCCGTCGATGCCTCCATTCGCGGTGATGGTGACGTTGCCGGTCCCGGAAATCTCGCCAGTCGACTGCATCGGATTGGCCGTGGCGGCCAGCGACGTCAACAGCTGCAGCGGCAAGTGTTGCAGATCGTATTTGACACTGGCCGTGCCTTGCGGGCTGCGGTTGCCGGACAGGCAAAGGTGTGGCGCGCCGGCGCCCAGACAGAACTGCGATAGTGTGATCGCGCCGCGCTGCCATGTGATCGCGGTCGGCTGTTGCTGCCGCCACGCAGGCATGCCTTGCGGCGTCAGTTGTACGTCGCTGAGGATGCCTGTCCAGCGTCGTGTTTTTGCTTGCCAGTTTCCTGCGAGAGCAAACGCGGCGCTGAGTTGTTTGCCGTTCGCCTCGAGAGAGAAGCGATGCAATGCGGCGGTGCCGGAGCCGGTCAGCTGCACGCTGTCGAAGACGAGTCCGGAAGCGTGTACGCCTGTGAGTGCGAGCTTGAGATCGCCTCCGGGTTTGCTCAGGTCGGGAATCGACGCGTCGAGTTGCAGGGAATCGATTCGGCGGCCGCCTTCGTTCAAGCCCTTGCCGTGCATCTGGCCGGCGATGGCCAGTCTCGGCCATATGCCCTTGACGGCGAACTGCCCCTGCAGGCTGCCCGCTGCTTGCGGAATCCAATCATCCACGGAGGCGATGTCGAGAGTGACGGCCGCGTTCGTCGGCCTGCCGCTCTTGCCTTCGGCACTTAGCTCGCTGTGGCCTGCGACCAGCCGCACAGAACCGTCGAGCAGGTTGGTCGATGTGATCCGGAAATCCGCTTTGCTGCCGGCCACGCTGCGACCGCGCAAGTTGCCACCAACATCGGTCAACTTGAGGGTCGCATGTGGCCCATCCGTTTTCAGCACCCCCTGCGTCGCCAGCTTGAAGTCGAGTGCGCCGTTCCAGCCGGCGACGATTGCACCGGGGTCGAAGCGTTTCGCGACCGCATCGAGTTGCCACGATGCCCTGGGTTGCAGGCTGATGCTTCCGTGCGCAACCAGTCCGCCGTTTTTCTGCACCAGCTTCAGCGTGTGCAGCGCGAGGGCTTGCGGCGTGCCCGCGAGATCGACCTGCACGTTGGAAAGATGCCCCTGTGGGCCGATTGCTAGCGTGCCTTTCAGCCCGAACCGCTCCGCGCTGCCATCGAACCGGACCTGGCCGTGGGTGTCCAGAGGCTGTCCGACGAGATTCGAAGGCAGACGCACGCCTTGCCACGTTGCGTCGAGCGACGCGGTTATCGGGCTTGCGTCGAGGCGCACTGCGCCGGTTGCGGTGGCAACACCCGGCATCGATGGCGAACGCAACCGCAGCGGATCGAGGGTGAGTGTCTTGCCGTCGTAACTGAATTGCGCGGGATCGATCAACACGGTGTGATCGTTGGCGACCAGCTTGCCCTGCAGTTTGCCGCCTTGTGCGTCGCCTGCGCCGTGCACGCGCAGGGCCATCGTCTGCAGCGAGGAGGGCAGGGTGGTCGGCAGGTCGCGGGCGTCGAATTGCGGTATGTCCACGGCCAGCGTCCAGGCATGCCGTGTGTCGAGTGCGATGTCGGCATCGAGTTTGGACTGGATGGGCGCGGACACGTCGGCGTGCAGTTGCGCCCGTTTGCCGTTTGACTGCGAGGTGATTTCACCGACGTAGCGCGTGCCGTCCATCGTCCAGTTGATGCTGGCGCGACCATTGCCGCGATAGCCACGCACAAGCGCAAGCGTGCCTTGCAGGTCAACGTGTCCGGCCGGTGCGCGAAGGTCGAGCTTGTCCAGCTTCAATCGACGGGCGCTCCACAGGCCCGCGATGGCGAGGCTGTCGGCGGCGAACACGGATCGCCCGGCATGGCGGATGTCCATATGCGTCACCCGCGCGTCGTCCAATACGATTGTCAGCGGTGGCTTGAGCGACTGGAGTGAGAAGCCGCCCGTTTTTTTCGCTGAGACAGCTGCAGCCATCTCGAATTCGATGCCATCGATGCGCGCCTTGCGGATGATCAGGCGTTTGCCCAGCAGTGCCCACGGCTGCAGGTCGACTATGACTTGCTTGATTCGCAGGGTGTCGCCACTGTCGTCGTGATAGCGCAAGCCACTGATCGCGGTTTCGCTCGCCAGCGTCCCACTGGCGCTCGCGTACGTAAATTGACCGTGCATCATCGTGACGCAGCGATCGAGCGCAAAGCGCAGGCCAGACGGCGTATGGATCAACCATGTGACCGCTACGAACAAAGCTATGATCAGCACCGCGACGGTGGTGCCGATACCCAGCAACCATTTACGTCTGCGTGTCACGTGAGCCTCAGAAGTCCGGTCCGATCAGAATATTCAATTGCACGCCGTGATGGTAGGGATTGTTGATCGGCACGCCGAGATCAATGCGTACCAGGCCGACCGGCGAACGCCAGCGCAGGCCGAAACCGGCACCGGTCTGCGCATGGAAGTCGGTGCCATTGAAGGCGTCGCCGGAATCGACGAACGCCGCCATGCCCCAGTCGCGGGTGAAGTAGTGTTCGAGGGTGGCGCCACCGGCCAGCAGGCGCTCGCCGCCCACCACGAGCCCGTAAGCGTTGCGCGGGCCAATGGCCTGGTAGGCATAACCGCGATTCGACTGGGCGCCGCCGGCAAAAAAGCGGAGTTGCGGAGGCAGTTTGCTGAAGTCCGCCACGCTGGTGATGCCCGCCTCGCCGTGAATTATCAGGCGGTTGCTTCGTCCCAGTGCGTAGATCCATTTGACGTTGGCCAGCGCCTGCGCGAAACGCGTGTCGATGCCCGGGCCGGCACGCGCGATGAAATTGACGGAATAACCCGTGCGCACGAACAGTGGATTGTCCGCGACTTTTTTCGTCAGGCCAATTTCCGTGTAAATCAGTGTGCTGCTGCCACGCTCTATCCCCGGAATATTGACGTTGTCGTTGCCGGAATTGCCGACCGTGAAGGTGCCGGTCAACAGGTGCACGCCGAGCGTGCGCACGAAGCCGTGCCAGTCGCGGGTTTCGTTGGCTGCGATCGAGAAGGTGCGCGACTGCGATGTGTCGGTGTTTTCGTCGCGATAGCCAATGCCGAGATTGAAGCTGGCATGGTCGTGACCGGCCCGCGGGATGCCATAGACGACCTGCGCGGTCTTCAGTCGTTGCGCAACCAGCACTTGTGTATCGAGGGTGTGACCACTGCGGTTGATCCAGCGCCGACGGGCGCCCGCACGAACGCCGGGGCCTGTGTCTGTTCCCACGAACACGCCAGCCGTGTACACGGTGCGTTTGGCCGGTGCAACTTCGACTTTTACCGGGACCACATGGTTGTTCGCCTCGGCTACCTTGGGTTCAACGTCGACAATCGAGAAGTAGTCGGCGTCGGTCAGCGCCTGTTGCAGCGCAAGCAGGTCGGCCTGCGAGTACCAGTCGCCGCTCTTCCACGGCACGTAGCGTTGCAAAAACCCCGACTTGAATTGCGAGCCCTCGAAACTGACGTCGCCAAGTTTGTAGCGCTCGCCAACCTTGTAGTGCAAGTGGATCGCGGCGCTGTTGGTGGCGCGGGTGACATCTACGCGATGCACGGTTGCCTCGGCATCGAGCCAGCCGTTTTCCAACAGTGCCGTGCCGATGGCGCCCTTGGATGCCTCGTACGTCGCGTCGTTCATCTGCTCGCCCACGCGTGGATGGAATGCATGCACAGCGTGTCGCACGGGCGGCAATTTCAGCGCGACATCCGGGACTTGCACATCGAGCGCGGAAACTTTCGTCGCGGGGCCCGGCGTAACCTCCAGATGCAACGTCCACGCAGTGCCCTGATGGGTCAATTTGCTTTCGGCAGTCGCGTTGTAGTAACCGTAGGGTTGCAGCGCCGTCGCGGCCTCGCGGGTCGCGTCATCCGCGAGTGCGCGCGCCTGTGTGGCGCTCACGTCCTTGCGGCCGACGTACTGGCTTGCGGACACCTGGGCCCGAACTGCGTCGGCGAGCTCGTGGTCGACGCCGCCAACGGTTACCTTCAGGGAGTCGGCTTGGGCGGCAGGTATCGCGGCGAGCGCGAGCAGTGCGACAAAAGCGATTGCGCTTCCCGGTTGTACCTCCCTCATGATCGTCCCGTATACGCGCATCCTGCGCCCAGCCTTAGTGGCTTTGGAGTTTCAGCCCATGAAATTGCAGCCCCGAAAGAGAGCCTTGGCCAGACTGTAGGTTGCGCGGGCATGCCTGAGCCTAGCCGGCCGCGGTCCGGGCCTGTACCACTTCCGGAGTGCGGGCAGGAGCCTCGCGTGGTGGCGCTGTTTGAGCCTGGTGCGTCTCGACGGGTCGTTCGCGTGAGTAGTGCGCAACCATTGCGCCGACCAGCGCAGACAGATACGGAACGGCCTGCGCACCGAGGATGACCATCCACAATTCGCCCTCGATATAGTGCGAGCCGAAGTTGATCGCCATGCCGATGATGGCGAGTATCAGCGCCAGCGACATCATCAGTTCCTCGCGCACCGGGCCGAGCGCGCCCGCGGCGCCACCGGAGAGGCGGCGGCTTTTGGCGGTGCGTATGAAGTCGGTTTTCTGTTTGATGAGGCCCATCCAGATGCCGCGCGCGATCGCGTGGGACAGTCCCATGCTGGCGATCGACGCCATCAGCGTGTCGCGCCAGCCACACGGTACCCGAGAGCGGTACAACACGATGCCGAACAGCACCTTGGCGACGAAGAATCCCATGACCGGGATCAGGAACAACCGCATGGGCAGGCTGAAGATCTTGGGCGCAAGCAGCATGCCGGCGGTCCAGCCGAGCGCCATCAGCGTGAAGATCATGTGCAGCGCATCGGCGAACCACGAGAACCAGCCGGTCAGGAAGTGGAAGCGCTGGCCGGCCGAGAGCGGGCCCTTGCGGACCATCCAGTTCCAGCGGCCCTTCAATATCTGCATCGCGCCGAATGCCCAGCGATAGCGTTGGCTCTTGTAGGCGCGAAAGTCGGCCGGAGTCAGTCCCTTGCCCATCAGCTCGTCGACGTACACCGTCTCGTAACCCGCGTGCATCAAGCGCAATCCGAGTTCAGCATCCTCGCAGATCGTCCATTCCGACCAGCCGCCCGTGCCTTCCAGTGCCACCCGGCGCACCATCGTCATGGTGCCGTGCTGGATGATCGCGTTGCGCTCGTTGCGGTGGTGCATTCCGATCCGGAAGAAGCCGTCGAACTCCCAGTTGGTCATGCGCCGGAACGCATTGGTCATGAAATCGCGGTGTGCCTGCGGGCATTGCACCACCGCGACGTTGCGGTCGTGGAAATAGCCTGTCAATGCTGCGAGCCAGTCCCCGCGCACGACATAATCGGCATCGACCACAGCGATGATGTCGGCGCGCGAGTCGGTTTGCTTCAAGCCGTGGTTGAGCGCGCCGGCCTTGAAGCCGGGCCACGGGTCCAGGTGAAAGAAGCGGAAGCGTTCGCCGAGTAGTTCGCAATACGCCTCGAGGGGTTTCCATACTTCCTCGTGCTTGGTGTTGTTGTCGATCACCAGCACTTCGAAGTTCTGATAATCGAGGGCGGCGAGTGAGTCCAGCGTCGCGATCACCATTTCAGGTGGTTCGTTGCAGCAGGCGAGGTGAATGGACACGAAGGGTTGCACGCCAGGCGGATCGGGCTTGAGCAAGCCGAAATGCCTGAGCCATTTCCTGTGCCACAAAACTTCGACGAACTCGAACCCGTTGATCAACAGGATTGCGAGGATCGCCAACTGCGCCGGGAACAGGATGATCAACATGCCCCAGTCGACGACATCGAGGTAAAACTGGAATGGCACGGTCACCGACCAGACGACCAACGCCGCGGCAAGCTGGATCAGCGCGAGGTACAAGAAGCGCCCGGCCAGCTTGAATCGCGCGAACCGCCACGCAAACCAGAACATGGGCAGCAACGCGAGCAACCCTGAAGCCAGCGCCTTCCAAGGCCAGGTCGAGTCTTCCAGCACCGGGCCGGTCATCGGAAACTTCAATTGCCGCGCGGAGTTGAACACCCCCCAGTATGCGCCGGTTCGACCTTCACCCAGGCCTTCCTTCCACGGCTGGTCGATGGCCTCCATGATGTAGTAGTCGAGGTGCCGGGCGCGTGCGACATTGAACCACTCGCGCAGGAAGATCGCCTCGTTGGCGGTCGATGGCTTGGCGTATCCGAAACGATCGCCATTGGACGGCCAGCCGACCTCGCCGATCACGATATGCTTGTTCGGGAATAGCTGCTGCAGGTGCTGATAGCGCATCAGCACGTCGCCGATCGCGTCCTTGCGCGGCACCTTCTCCCAGTAAGGCAGCAGGTGCACGGTGATGAAATCGACGTGTTGCGCGAGCTCTGGGTATCTCTCCCAGATGTGCCAGGGTTCGGCAGTCGAAACGGGCTGGCGGACCGCGGCGCGCACACGGTCGATGTAGGCCATCAGTTTCTCGGGCGTCATGTTGTTGTCCAGCAACACCTCGTTGCCGACCTCGACACGCTTGATGTCCGGCCAGCGCCGCGCCTGCGCGATCAGTGCGTTGATTTCGCGCTCGTTGTTGCTGGTGCGGCGGTCAAGCCACGCGCCAGCCATCACGTCGAGGTGATATTTCATGGCCAGCCGCGGGATCTCGGGGTACTGGAGCACCGAATACACGCGGACGCGATGGGTGTGTTTCGCCATCAGTGCGAGGTCGGCATTGACTTCCTTGTCGGTTGGAAAATTGCCCGCGAGCGGGCTCTGATAGCGCTGGAACGGGCTGTATGCGAAACCGGCGACTTGCCCATTCCATGGCACCACGCTGGTCGGACGGTCGGCGATTGCCCACAGCGCGAAGTTCAGCACGGCCACCAGCAAAGCCAGCAGCAGCGCCGAAAGGAAGGCGCCTGCGCGACGCGGGCGCACGTCGAGGGCGGCCGAATGATTCAAGGATCCTCCCGGTTGGATCGCTGCGGGACAAACCGCGCAAGGTTAAGGGTGGGCGCCTGAAGATTTTGCAAATCCGGCGTAGATTCGCGGTCCTGGATCACGATCGCTGTTTGCCGCTAAAATCGAAAAATGCAGGAATATACCCTACAAGAGGGCACTGCCCCGCTGCTGGTGAGCCTGCCGCACGACGGCACGGAGTTGCCGTCAATCATCGCTGCGCGCACGACCGCGGTGGGTCGAACGGTGCCGGATACCGACTGGCACGTCGGCAAGTTGTACGATTTCGCGGTCGAAATGGGCGCGTCGGTGATCGTGCCGCGCCGGTCGCGTTACGTTGCGGACCTCAACCGCGACCCCGAAGGCCTGGCGCTCTACCCGGGTCACAGCGAAACCTCGCTGGTGCCTGTCACCACGTTCTCGGGCGACCCGATCTACCGCGATGGCGAAGAACCCGGCACCAGGGAGGTCGCTCTGCGCCGGGAGATGTACTGGCAGCCTTATCACGATGCCCTGCTGGCCGAACTGGCACGCATGCGACAACGACATCCACGCGTGGTGCTCTGGGATGGTCATTCGATCAGGAGCCGTGTGCCGATGTTCTTCGACGGACAATTGCCCGATTTCAATCTCGGTACAGCGGGAGGTGCGAGCTGCTCGCGGGCGCTGCAGGAACGGCTGGCCGATGTATTGCGCGAACACGCAGCAGGCAAACCTTACAGTCACGTCGTAAACGGCCGCTTCAAGGGTGGCTACATCACCCGACACTACGGCCGTCCCGACACGGGCGTCGAGGCGGTGCAACTCGAGATTGCCCAGTACACCTACATGGACGAGGAAACCTTCGAGTATCGGCCTGACCGCGCCGCGCCCGTCCGGGCTGTCATCCAAGCCTTGCTGGAGGAGTGCCTTGCGCACGTCGCCGGGGATAGTGATCCATCGTGAGCCAGTCTGCTGCCCGCGAGGAGGCGGTTTCGGCGGCGCAAAGCGCGTCGGTGTCGCCACGGCAGGAAATCCCGGTCGCCACGGTGCCCTGGGGCTATCGACCAGGCATCATCACCGCGATAACGGTGTTCATCGGATTTTCTCTGGCTTTCCTGCGATATTGGGGTTTCGAGGCCACGGGTTCGTGGCGTTGGTATTCGATCTTCTCGATGAGCTTGATGGCCGTTTCCCTGCTGTTGCAGCTGGTCGCATTGTTCCGTTCGTTGCGGCTGGAGGATGTCGATCCGGCAACGTACCGGATCACGGTGCGTTGGTTCGCGTTTGGTGTGCTGGTGATGGTGCTCGGCGTGATGTTGGCCGCGTTCGAATCGACTCTGGCTTGATGTACGTTGGCGTGCAGCGTGTCCTCGAAGCACGTCTCAGAATCGGTCCGGTAAAATCCTGAAGCCCAGCGCTTCGCTGAGCGTATTCGTACGACCCGAGCGTTCCGCTACCTTGGGGCGACCAAAACCAGTCGCCTGCCGCCACCCAGCAACAGCAACCAAAACAGGGCGATGACTGTCGCGGCGACGAATAACCCGGACAGGCCGAGGTACTGCAGGCCAATGCCGCCCAGTACGCCACCGACCCCGGCGCCGGCGAATTGACAGCTTGCGTAGGCGCCCAGTGCCGCGCCGCGAAGGTCCGTAGGCGCCAGACGCGACACCATGCCGGGCAGGGTTGCTTCCAGCAGGTTGAAGGCGCTGAAGAACAACAGCGCGCCGATCCAGATCAGCCAAGCGCCGTGACTGCCGCCGGCAAAGGCCAGCATCGCAAGCAGCAGCGTCAAGGCGCAAGCGAGCACCAGACTCATCGAGGCGGAAAGGCTCTGGACATGCCGCAACAGGCCGCCCATGACAATTGCCGAAGCCAGCATAACCGGCAGGTAGATGACCCACTGGTCGTGCAGGCTGATGTGTGCGTCGCGCATCAGCAGCATCGGCATCGCAACGAAACAGGCGGTCATCAGGCCGTGCATGCAGAACACCGATCCGTTGAGGACCAGCAGGCGGGGGTTGGCGACCATGCGCAACATTTGCGACACGGGTACGGCACTCGTCCCGCGCTTTTGCGGTGACGGGACCACCCACCACAGCAGGATGATCGCGCACACGGCCAAGATGGCCGTGAGCCCGAACATACCTTGCAGTCCGTAGACGGCAGCCAGGGGCGCGCTCAGGATCATCGACAGCACGAACGCCAGGCCAATGCCGATACCGATAATACCCATCACCTTGCTGCGGTTGTCGTCGTGGGAATGATCGGCAGCCAGCGCCTGACTGGCGCCGGATACCGCGCCGGCACCTTGCAGGGCGCGGCCGATCACGATGCCATTCAAACCGTGGGCCAGCGCGGCCACCACGCTGCCGGCGGCGAATACCAGCAGGCCCAGAGTGATCGCGGGACGTCGGCCGATGTGATCGGACAGATACCCCATCGGTATCTGCAGCAACATCTGGGTGAAACCGTAGATGCCGATTGCAAGACCCACCAGCCACAATGCGTTTGCCGCACCCGGCAGCCGTTTGGCATACACCGTGAAAACGGGCAGGATCAGGAACAACCCGAACATGCGCAGGGCGACGACGCTGGACAGGGCCAGCGATGTCTTCCATTCGGAACGGGTCAGTATGCTCATGTCGGGACGCCGGCAAAACGTCCATTCTAACCCGCGTGGCGCCGGCTCACGCCCGGCGCGGCGATCGTCAATGCAGACGCAAGCCTAGCGCCCGTAGACCACGCGGCTACATGCGCCGTATTCGTGCACGCCCTGGTTCGCCTATGTGCTCATGCGCGCCGTGCATTTAAGCTCGATAGCGATCGGTGTCGGCAGCGCGGTGATACCGAGCGTGGTGCGGCACGGCGCCCCTGCAGGATCGGGGAAGAACTCTTTCCAGACTGCGTTGTACCGATTGAAGTCGCCCGTCATGTCGGTGAGGAAGACGGTGATGTCCACCAGATCCTCCCAGCGAGCGCCGCCCGCCTCCAGCACTGCACGCACGTTGGCGAATACCTGCCGTGTTTGCGCTGCAATGTCGTGATCTATGAGGTTGCCTTCGGCGTCATGAACGTTGCCGGGGATCGCGTCGCTGCCGGGTGTGCGCGGGCCAATCCCGGACATGAAGAGCAAATCACCGACTCGACGTGCGTGCGGATATGCGCCAACTGGCTGCGGGGCGGCCTCGGTTCGGATGACTTGATTCATGGCTTGTCGATGGTTGTGCAGGAGACGGATTCGACGGCGGGTTGCGCGGCGGCGACGGAGCTGCATTCGGAATCGACGTCTTGCTTGCCCGCAATCGCAGCGGTGGGTGGGTCGGCGACTGCCTTGACGTTGATCATGCTGTTGCCGAGGCGGTGCCCGCCTTCGTCGCTCACGGTCAACCGATAGCGATGATCGGGGCGCAGATACAACTGTCCGATCGGAGTGCTGTAGTTCCCATTGGTGATCTTGATGTCGTCGATGGTCATCAGCGGCACAGGGTCGAGCACCATGCGGTCGGCGGCGATCGCATCGTCGCCTTCGTCCGCGTAACGCGCAGCAACCATGCACGGGTAACGCTTCTGGCAGACGTCACCGTTGACGACGACCGGAATACGTGCACCCCACAAGCCAGCCCAGGTCGGGCGGCCGTACACGAAATGCTCCTCCGGAAAAATAACGCTGACGTCGTAGCCCGGACGTAGCGACCACGGCTTGCCATTCTTGTCGACGAAAACAATGGGCTGCTTCGGGTGCACGGCGTCGACGATCGCATCGTAATCGGGGTGGTCCATCGAACGGTTTTGATGCGGAATCAGGATGGTCTGCTCCACGGAAAGCGGTTTGATGCCGCTATCCTTGATGAAATGCTCGGCCATCGATTGCGCTCCGAGGAACTGACCGGTCTTCTGGATGTGCGCGTAACCGGCATTGACGACCAGTCGCGCCTTCGGGTCGTTTTTCAGGGCCTTCCACAGGTTTTCCGCCTGTTGCGCCTCGCGCGCATTGCCTGTGTGTTCGGCATCTGCCTCATAGGCGATGACCTTGTAGCCCAGCTTCAACGCGGTACGCACCATTTCCGCGTAGATCGGTTCGCGGGTGTAGAAGCCACTGGCGGCGGTTGGATAGCCACGTTTGTTCAGGGCAGCGATGTCGGACTGGTACAGGGTTTCCACCGCGAAGACATTGAAACCTTCTTCGCGCAGTGGCTTCAATAAACGCACGGTCAGGGTGCGCGTCAACGCAATGTTGTGCGCTTCGTTGAGGAACACCACGCGACGGTTCTTCGCCAGTTGCGGGATGTAATTCAGCGCCGGAACCGGATGCCAGCCGGGCTCGCTGAGTGGCGATGGCGCGTCGCCGGGCAGGGGTTTCTGGTCGATGGAAAAGCTCAACTCGGCATCCTTGTAGTCGCCGATGAAACTCTGGTACCAGGACAGGTATTGGCCGAAGATCGCACGAAATGCGGGCTGTCCGTCGGATGCGTAGGCGCGGCGCATGACTTGATACTGCGCAAGCAGATCCTGGCGATCGTGCGCCTGCTTCATGATCGCATCGGATTTGTTCATCGCTTCGATCTGCTGCTCGCGCCACACGGAAGGTATTTGCGCGGATGCGGCGTGCGCGAAACCGAGGGCGAGACACAAGACAAGGCAGCAGGTGCGCAGGCGATTCATGGCGTTCGTGTCTTTCCGGATGGGAGATTATGCGTGCCGAAGCAATCCCGCAGCCGCGGCATCGTCAATGGACAACGCGTTCACAGGGCGGCCTTCCCGTGGCGCGTCAATGCGTGTTCGTAACCGCCGTCGAGCGCATCGAACCTCGCCACGTCGATGCCGAGGTCGTGGATGCGTCCATCCGACAGGCCATAGCACCAGCCATGCACGGTGAGATCCTGCCCGCGATCCCAGGCATCGCGCACGATGGTGGTATGGCAGGCATTGGCGACCTGCTCGATCACGTTGAGTTCGCACAACCGGTCGTGTCGTTGCGCCGGGACGGCGCCCTCGATGTCGGCAAGATGTCGCTCCATGATATCGCCGATCGGGCGCAGCCAATTGTCGATCAGGCCGAGACGCCTGCCTTCCAGCACTGCCTTCACGCCGCCACAGCCATAGTGCCCGACCACCATGATGTGTTCGACCTTGAGCACGTCCACCGCAAACTGCATCACCGACAGGCAGTTCAGGTCCGAGTGCAGCACCAGGTTCGACACATTGCGATGCACGAAGACCTCGCCTGGTTCCATGTCGATGATCTGGTTCGCCGGCACCCGCGAATCCGAGCAGCCTATCCACAGGTATTTCGGCGCCTGCTGCCGTGACAGCCGCTCGAAAAAAGCCGGATCCTGGGCGCTGATCGTTTCGGACCAGTGGCGGTTGTTTTCGAGCAGTTCGTGCGGTGTTGCCATTTCGTTTCCTTTGCCTTGTGCTCCATCCCCTTCAAGGGAGGGCCGGGATAGGGATGGGTTTCGGCGAGAACGATTGATAGCGTCCCCTCCCGGTGTTCCAATCAAGAGGGAGGACAGTATCCCGCGCAGCGGCAGTCGTGGTGCACTTTATTGCGCAATGCAGATGTTTTTGGGTTCGGTGAAGAAGCGCAGCGCATCGACGCCGCCTTCGCGGCCCATGCCAGAGTGCTTGACACCGCCAAACGGTGTACGCAGGTCGCGCAGCATCCAGCAGTTGACCCACACGATACCGAAATCGATCCTTGCGGCGACACGGTGCGCGCGCGCGAGGTCGCGCGTCCACAGCGATGCGGCAAGTCCGTAGTCGGTGCCATTGGCGATCGCGACGGCTTCGGCTTCGTCGTCGAAGGGAATCAGCGTGACCACCGGTCCGAAGATCTCCTCGCGGTTGGTGGCGCAATCCTGCGGCAGGCCCTCGATCACGGTCGGCGCGACGAACCAGCCGTCCGCGCAACGCCCCGCAACCGTCACCGCATCGCCACCGGTCAGCACCTTGCCGCCTTCGGCGCGCGCGCGGGCGATACATGCCGACACCTTCTCGAAATGCGGCTTCGACACCAGCGCGCCGAGGTCGCTCGCGTCGTCGCAGGGATCACCCGTACGCAGCGCTCGCACTTTTTCGAGATAGCGTAACTTGAAGTCATCGTAGATCGAGCGTTCGACCAGCAGCCGTGATCCGCACAGGCAGATCTGGCCCTGGTTGGAAAAACCCGAGCGCACGATTGTGTTCATGTTTGCATCGGACAGGTCGGCGTCGGCAAACACGATGGCCGGATTCTTGCCGCCCATTTCCAGCGACACTTTCTTAAACGTTTTGGCTGCTTCCGTCGCGATCGACGCACCGGTGCGGGTCGATCCGGTAAACGATACGGCCTTGATCTCCGGATGCTCGACGATGGCTTGCCCGACTTTCGGTCCGAGACCGTGCACGATATTCAGCACGCCGGGCGGAAAACCGCACTCGACCGAGAGTTCGGCCAACCGGAACGCAGTGAACGGCGTGATCTCTGAAGGCTTGGCTACCACGGTGTTGCCGGCTGCCAGTGCTGGTGCGATTTTCCAGGTGAACAGGTACAGCGGCAGGTTCCACGGCGAAATGCAGCCGACCACACCCAGCGGCTGGCGCAGCGTGACGTTGATCGCGCGCGCATCCACATGCGATTCACCGGGCCATTGCGTGATCGCCTCGGCGAAGAAGTGCAGGTTGGCGACCGCGCGCGGGATGTCCACACGGAGTGCAAGTGAAACCGGTTTGCCGGTGTCGCGCGATTCCTCGCGCGCCAGATCGTCGAAATGCGCTTCGATCGCATCGGCCACCCGATGTAAATGCCTCGCGCGTTCGTTCGCGGATAACGCCGCCCACGCCGGCGCCGCGCGTTGCGCGGCGGCAACGGCAAGTTCGACATCGCGCGCATCGGAATCCGGACAATGCGCGTACACTCTGCCGGTTGCGGGCTCGTGCACGTCAAGGTACGTGCCGGATTCCGGTGCACACAGCGTGCCGTCGATCAGGTTGGCGAGGGTCAGCGGTTCCATTTCGCAAGTTTACATTCCCTCCATTCCGAACGCGGCAAGCCGCGACCAGCGCTGGCGACACCCTTCCTCGTCATTCCAGGGCATCGCCAGCTCCGCCGGTGATGAACCCGGAATCCAGCTCTTCGGTCCATTTGTGAAAAACGAGATTCCGGGTTCCACCGCGATGAAGCCTCGGCGGAACCCGGAATGACGAGGTTTTTGTCGACGCTTGTGGTGACCCGAGTCTTCGCGACCCGAATCACGAGTCAAAGCGAGCGCGTGCGTCCGCCGTCCACCGGCAGGTTGATGCCGGTGATGTAGCCGGCGGCGGGCGAAGCGAGGAAGGCCACTGCTGCGGCGATTTCCGACGGATCGGCGAAGCGTTGCATCGGGATCT
Organism: Rhodanobacteraceae bacterium; assembly: GCA_050737995.1. Taxonomy (GTDB): domain Bacteria; phylum Pseudomonadota; class Gammaproteobacteria; order Xanthomonadales; family Rhodanobacteraceae; genus 66-474. The sequence goes on along the minus strand of JBOHYR010000127.1, from coordinate 51,886 downwards.
CGGCTTCCATCGCGCGTAGGGTTTCCTCGATGCTGTCGCCTGATTTTTCGGCGCGCGTGGCGACGATCTGTTCGATGCGGGGTGTCCTGGTCGAACCGGGCAGCACGTTGTTGACGGTGATGCCGAACGGTGCGAGTTCGGTCGCGAGGGTTTTGGCCCAGCTCGCGACGGCCCAGCGCGTGGTGTTGGAAACGCCAAGACCCCGGATTGGTTCCTTCACCGAGGTCGAGATGATGTTGATGATGCGACCGTAACCGGCCTCGCGCATGCCTGGAATCACTGCCTCGGCCAACACATGGTTGGCGATGAGGTGCTTGCGGTAGGCGTCGAGGAATGCATCGACTTTCGCGCCAAGTACGGGGCCCGGGGCTGGGCCGCCGGAATTGTTGACGAGGATATGCACGGTACCCGCGGTGATGAGTTTTTGTACTGCCGCGCGCAGGCCGTCGGTATCGCCGGAGTCAGCGACGAGGAGATCGTGCGTCTGCGCTTTGCGAATGCGCGGCAATTCCGCGACCAGTTGTTGCAGTGCCTCCGCGCGGCGCGCCAGCACAGTGACGTTGGCGCCGAGACTGGCCAGTTCCACCGCGCAGGCACGGCCGATGCCTTGCGATGCGCCGCAAACCAGCGCGTGGCGGCCGTTCAGATCCATGTCCATGATGTTCTCCGGATTGCGCGCCAGTCATCGATTCTGGAACGATCGCTTCAGTTCCGGCAACAGGCCGGCGCCCGACTTGGGTTTGCCGCACAAGCCGTTGTCCACGGCGTCGGCATAGGCGGGCGTCATCTTGCCGATATACAACGTGCCTTCCGGGCCGTGCGGAACATTGAAGCTGCCGCTGGTGACGGGCGTCGCGGGCTTGATGCTAGCGAGGGCCGAGGCCGAGGGCACATTGACGTCGCTGAAGCTCGTCGGCGATTGCGCCCAGTATGTGGTTGCGGCGAGCTGTTTCTTCGAGGTGGTGATGACGAGATACTGCGCGTTGGGGTTGTCGACTGTCACCGCGCCGAATCCGCCCGACATGCTTGGGCGCCAGTTGATGTAGACGCATAGCGACACGTCGTTCTTGGAGATCGGCTCGTAGTTTGCGTTCAGCAGCGTGACCGTTGGAGCGAACAGGAAGCTGTTGCCAAGATGCCGCGCGCTCGGCTGTGTCTGGAACACCACTCGGTAGGACTTCTTGTACCGCGGCAACACGAAGGTCAGGAAGCGGGTCCGTTCGCCATCCAGCACCGCAACCGGAGTGAAGCGGTCGACCGTGAATGCGTGTGGTGCCTCGGGGAGCACATCGTGGAACGGCAGGTCGGCCCAGGCGTGGCAGCAAGGCGTCTTGGTCTTCAAGCGCTCCATCGCCGCGGTGCGCGACGGCGGCGGCGTGTTGTCGATCGTTCCCAGCAACGGAACTTTGATCGAGTGCGAGCAGCCCGCCAGCAAGGAGGCCACGACGAGGAAAGCTGAACTGCGGAGAAAACGGAACACGGGCAATGATGCGATCGGGTTATGGACAGGCATTGTCGGGCGCGCGTTCGACAATGCGTTTTGCGGTGATGGATTCGTGCAGTGTACCGGCTACGGCGCGTTTAAAACCGGGTCGAAAGTCCTGATGTTCGGATGATTGAGGTGTCGGATGGCGTCGGCCAGACCACCTTGAATCGATATGACCCGCCCGGATTCGACGAGGTTCCCGTCGCCGGCGATCAGAACTCCGCGTGGCCAGGCGTACGCGGGTAGGGGATGGCATCACGGATGTTGGAGAGCCCGCACACGTAGACCAGCAGGCGCTCGAAGCCAAGCCCGAATCCGGCGTGCGGGACAGTACCGTATCGGCGCAGGTCGCGGTACCACTGGTAGTGCGCCGGATCGAGGCCGAAATGTTCGATGCGGCGGTCGAGGTAGTCGAGGCGCTCCTCGCGTTGGGCGCCACCGATGATCTCGCCGATGCCGGGCGCCAGCACGTCCATCGCCGCCACGGTCTTTTCGTCATCATTGAGGCGCATGTAGAACGCCTTGATCTTCTCGGGATAGTTCATCACGACGACCGGGCGACCGATGTGTGTCTCCGCCAGCCAGCGTTCGTGTTCTGTCTGCAGGTCCACACCCCATTCGACGGGAAACTCGAACTTCTGCCCGGATTTCTGCAGTGCGGCGATTGCATCGGTGTACTCGATGCGCTCGAACGGCGCGGCAATGAATTTTTCCAGCCTGGTGATTGCATCTTGCTGCACGCGTTCGGCGAAGAACGTCATATCGTCCGCGCGTTCCTCCAGTACCGTTTTGAAGATCGCCTTCAGGAACGCCTCCGCGCAATCGGCGTTGGCAGCGAGATCGGCGAACGCAATCTCCGGTTCCACCATCCAGAACTCCGCGAGGTGGCGCGGCGTGTTGGAATTTTCGGCACGAAAGGTCGGGCCGAAGGTATAAACCTTGCTGAGCGCGAGGCAATACGCTTCGACGTTCAACTGGCCCGAAACGGTCAGGAACGCCTCGCGCGCGAAGAAATCGTGTCTGAAATCGATCGCGCCCTTGTCGTCGCGCGGCAGGTTGGCGAGATCCAGCGTCGAGACCCGGAACATATCGCCCGCGCCTTCGGCGTCGCTCGTCGTGATGATCGGCGTGTTGACCCACACGAAGCCCTGTTCGGTGAGGTGCCGGTGGATCGCCATCATCATGGTGTGGCGGACCCGCGAGATGGCGCCGAACAGGTTGGTGCGCGGGCGCAAATGGGCGACCTCGCGCAAGAACTCCGGCGAATGCTGCTTGGGTTGGATCGGGTAGGTTTCCGGGTCGTCCACGAAACCCATGACTTCGATGGCGTCGGCCTGCAGTTCGAGTGCCTGACCCTTGCCCTGCGATCTCACCAGTTTGCCGCGTGCCACCAGCGCGCATCCGGCCGACAACTTCTGTACGTCGCTGGCGTAGTTCGGCAAAGACGCGGGCGCGACGATCTGCAGCGGCGCAAAGCACGAACCGTCGGAGACGTTCACGAACGACAGCCCGGCCTTGGAATCGCGGCGTGTGCGCACCCAGCCGCGCACTTCGATGGAGGCGCCTTCCGGCGCATCTCCGGACAAGGCCTGTTTGACGCTCAAAGTCGCCATTGCTTGAAACCCTGCGTTGTCGGTGTCATGTTGAAGCCAAGTGAACGCGCGATAATAACGCAGCACGCTCCGAATCCGACTCCGCAATCGACTTCGCCATGGCCATTGAACTCACCCCATCCGCCGCCGCCCGCATGCGCGACTTCCTCGTCAGGAATCCCGCCGCGGCCGGCATCCGCTTCGGCATCAAGCGCACCGGCTGCTCGGGCTTTGGCTACACCGTCGATCTGGCCGAGGACGTGGCCGACGGCGACAGGGTGTTCGATCTCGACGGCGTAAAACTCGTGGTCGATGCCAAGGCGCTGCCACTCGTGGATGGCACCCGAATCGACTACGCGCGCGAGGGCCTCAATGCCGCGTTCGTGTTCCACAACCCCAACGCCACCGCCGAGTGTGGCTGCGGGGAGAGTTTCACCGTGGGACAGGGCGCCGACCGGGCGTGATGCCGGTTGCGCAAACCCCCTGATTTCCTCTAGAATTTGCGGTTCTTCGCGGTCGTTTTACCGTTGAAGGCCCTCGCCTCACCGCCGGATTCCGGATCGGGAGGCTGCCCCGCCATGGCGGTTTTGCCTTGGCGACACCCACGAGGAACCACAATGCGTCATTATGAAGTCGTGTTCCTGGTCCATCCGGACCAGAGCGAGCAGGTGCCCGGCATGCTCGACCGTTACAAGGCCTTGATCGAGGCCGAGGGCGGCAAGGTGCACCGTGTCGAAGACTGGGGTCGCCGCCCGCTCGCCTATCCCATCCAGCATCTGGCCAAAGCCCACTATGCGTTGCTCAACATCGAGTGCGGCCCGAAGGCCATTGATGAGCTGAAGTCCGGTTTCCGTTTCAACGACGCGGTGCTGCGGCACCTGATCATGCAGTGGCATGCCGCCGAAACCGAACCGTCCTTGATCATGAAGACCAAGGACAAGGAAGACAAACCAACCCGTCGACGCGATGACGATGACGACGACTATCGCAACGATCGAGAGGAAGCCGCCTGATGCCCCGTCCAACCAGGAAGAAGACTGGACCCACGAACACGTCCAAGTTTTTCCGCCGCAGGAAATTCTGCCGCTTCACCGCCGAGGGCGTGGAGCACATCGACTACAAGGATCTCGCCACGCTCAAGCAGTATGTAACCGAAACCGGCAAAATCGTACCCAGCCGTATCACCGGCACCAAGGCGCGTTACCAGCGTCAGTTGTCCACTGCAGTGCAGCGCGCGCGCTTCCTGGCGCTGTTGCCCTACAGCGACAACCATTTTGTTTAGGAGGAGACCCCCATGGAAGTCATCCTGCTGGAAAAAGTGAAGAATCTCGGTGCCCTCGGCGACAAGGTCAAGGTCAAACCCGGCTACGGCCGCAATTATCTTGTTCCGCAAGGCAAGGCCGCGCCGGCCAACAAGGCCAACCTCGAGGCCTTCGAGCAGAAGCGTTCCGAATACGAGGCCAAGGCCAACAAGCTGCTGGTCGACGCCCAGGCGCGTGCCACGAAGTTCGAAAACGCCGAGGCGATCATCAGCGCCAACGCGAGCCCCGAAGGCAAGCTGTTCGGCTCTGTCGGCCCGCGTGACATTGCCGACGCGTTCAGCACGAAGGGCTTGGCTCTGGAGAAGAGCGAAGTGATCATGCCGGAAGGCGCGATCCACAACCTCGGTGACTACCAGGTGGAGATCTCGCTGCATGCCGACGTCAAGACGCCGGTGACGGTACACGTGGTCGCGGAAACCTGATCTCAATCTACGATTGATGCGTGAACGGGCGCCGTGTGCGCCCGTTTCGTTTTTTAGACGCGTAACCCGGATGCGGCTGCGCTTCCCAGCCATACGTTTGATAAACAGTGCCTGCAGACACTGGCTGGATGTGAAGATTGCGTGGTGATCGTTGATGTTGTCCTTGCGATGGATCCCGGCAATCAGTACCATATTGGTACTTATTGAAGGCCCGTAACCCGAATGATCCGCGTCAGCCGCCTTGCCGATTACGCTTCCGTGGTAATGGCTTGTCTCGCACGCCATCCGGCGGAGGTGCTGCCGGCGGGGGCAGTGGGTGAGGAAACCCACCTCGGATTGCCCACGGTCAGCAAACTGTTGAAGCAGCTTGCCCAGGCCGGTCTCGTGGAATCGTTCCGCGGCGCGGCCGGCGGCTACCGTCTGGCACGCTCGGCGCAGGACATTTCACTGGCCGAAATCGTCGAAGCGCTGGACGGCCCGATCGGATTGACCGAATGCAGCGTCGGCCAAACCGGATGCGAGCGTCAGCCGTATTGCGCGGTGTCGCGCGACTGGCAGGGAGTCGGTTCCGCCATCGACAGTGCGTTGCGCACGATCAGCCTCGCCGACATGGCGCGGCGACGGCCTGCCGGCGCGCACGGTGGGCGGATTGTGTGAGGGAGAAAACCATGGCAACCCAACCCAGTGAAGTTCAGGCCGCGTTGTCGCGCCGCTACGACGCGGGCTTCGTCACTGACATCGAATCGCACAGTTTGCCACCTGGGCTGGACGAGGACACCATCCGCGCGCTTTCGGCCCTCAAGGAAGAGCCGCAGTGGATGATCGAATGGCGTCTGTCGGCCTATCGCCACTGGCTGACCATGAAACAGCCGAACTGGGCGCATGTGAAGCTGTCGCCGATCGACTTCCAGGCGATCAGTTACTACTCGGCGCCCAAGAACAAACCGAAGTCGCTGGCCGAAGTCGATCCCAAGTTGCTCGAAACCTACGACAAGCTGGGCGTGCCGCTGCACGAGCGTGCCAAATTGGCCGGCGTCGCGGTGGACGCGGTATTCGATTCGGTGTCGGTCGCCAATACCGCGCGCGAACAACTCGCCAAGGTCGGCGTGATCTTCTGTTCGATGAGCGAGGCGATCCGCGAGCATGGCGAACTGGTACGCCAATACCTGGGTTCGGTGGTGCCGCAGGGCGACAATTTCTTTGCGGCGCTGAATTCGGCGGTGTTTTCGGACGGCTCGTTCGTGTTCATCCCGAAGGGTGTGCGTTGCCCGATGGAACTGTCCACTTATTTCCGCATCAATGCGGGCCACACCGGTCAGTTCGAGCGCACGCTCATCATTGCCGAAGAAGATTCGGTCGTGTCCTATCTCGAAGGCTGCACCGCGCCGATGCGCGACGAAAACCAGTTGCACGCTGCAGTGGTGGAACTGATAGCGTTGGAACGAGCCAGCATCAAGTATTCGACGGTGCAGAACTGGTACCCCGGCGACGAGAACGGCAAGGGCGGCATCTACAACTTCGTCACCAAGCGTGGCGAATGCCGTGGCGACGATTCGCGCATTACCTGGACCCAGGTCGAGACCGGTTCGGCGATTACCTGGAAATACCCGAGCTGCGTGCTGCGTGGCGACCGGTCGGTGGGCGAGTTTCATTCGGTCGCGTTGACCCACAACTTCCAGCAGGCCGATACCGGTACCAAGATGGTCCACATCGGCCGCGACACCAAATCCAAGATCGTGTCCAAGGGAATCAGCGCGGGGCGCAGCCAGAACAGTTACCGCGGTCTGGTCAAGGTGGAGAAGGGTGCGGTCAATGCGCGCAACCACACCCGCTGCGATTCCATCCTTATCGGCAAGCGCTGCGGCTCGCACACCTTCCCGTACATGGAAGTGAAAAATCCGACCGCGGTCGTCGAGCACGAAGCGACGACGTCGAAGATTTCCGACGACCAGTTGTTCTATTGCCGCTCGCGCGGCATTGGCGAGGAAGACGCGGTGTCGATGATCGTCGACGGCTTCTGCAAGCAGGTGTTCCGCGAGTTGCCGATGGAGTTCGCGGTGGAAGCCAAGAAATTGCTGGAGGTCTCTCTGGAAGGCGCTATCGGCTGATTTTCCCTTCTCCCTTCGGGAGAAGGAGCCCGAAGGGCGGAGAGGGTACTGTCGTGGCGACACATCGCCGGTTTGGCGGACCCTCATCCCAATTCCTTTCCCTATGGGTGAGGAGCTCAACGTCAGGAATGAACATGCTGAAAATAAAAAATCTCCATGCCCGCGTCGCCGGCAAGGAAATCCTGAAAGGCCTGTCGCTGGAAGTGAATGCCGGCGAAGTGCACGCGCTCATGGGTCCGAACGGCGCGGGCAAGTCCACGCTCGGCAATGTGCTGGCCGGTCGGCCCGGTTACGAAGTCACCGAAGGGTCCGTGACCTTCGATGGCGCGAACCTGCTGGAAATGGATCCAGAGGTCCGCGCCGCCGCTGGTATGTTCCTCGCGTTCCAGTACCCGGTCGAAATCCCCGGCGTCAACAACACCTATTTCCTGCGCGCGGCCTTGAACGCGCAGCGCAAGTCGCGCGGCGAGGATGAGCTCGATTCGATGCAGTTCCTGAAATTGGTGCGCGGCAAGGTCAAGGAAATGAGCATGACGCCTGAACTGTTGAACCGCGCGGTCAACGAAGGTTTCAGCGGTGGCGAGAAGAAGCGCAACGAAGTGTTCCAGATGGCATTGCTAGAGCCGCGTATCGCAATCATGGACGAGACCGACTCCGGCCTAGACATCGATGCGCTGAAGCAGGTGGCCGCCGGCGTGAATGCGCTGCGTTCGCCGGAGCGGGCATTTCTCGTGATTACACACTATCAACGTTTGCTGGACTACGTCGTGCCGGATTTCGTGCACGTGCTCGATGGTGGCCGCATCGTCGAGAGCGGTGATGCGCAACTTGCGCAGGAGCTCGAATCGCACGGTTATGCCTGGGTGCGCGACCGCGCGCCGTTGGAGGCGCAGGCGTGAGCGTCGCCATGACGACACCCTTTGCCGAATCGATGCAGGCCGCTGCGGCCATTCGGGTGCCGGGCAGCGGGCTTGCGTGGCTGGATACCGCGCGGCGCGAGGCATTGCAGACTTTCGTGGAACGCGGCCTGCCGACAACCCGCAACGAACTGTGGAAGTACACGACGCTGCGCGCGCTGGCGCAGCGCCAGTACGCGGCCCGCGACGGCGAGGCGGCGACCCGTCCGGTGCCGGAAGCGTTGTTGCCGCTGACAGCGCGGGACCATTCATGCGTGGTATTCGTCAATGGCACGTTTCGTGCCGATCTTTCGCGACTGAAGGCGTTACCGGAAGGTGTCACGTTGCAACCCCTGTCATCGGCGCTGCGCCAACAACCTGAACCGCTGCGCTTTCTGTTGGGCGCGCGCAAAGACGATGAGGACGACGGTTTTACCCTGTTGAACCGTGCGCTCGCCGCGGATGGCGTGATCGTGCGTGTCGCCGCTGGCGTGCGGGTCACCGAACCGCTGCACCTGGTGCATGTCGGGGTCTCGGCGGAAAGCGCCACGGCATGGCATCTGCGCAGCCTGATTGAACTCGGCGAGGGCTCGAGTCTCCAAGTCGTCGAACACCATGCCAGCGACGCGACGAGCGGCCATTTGGCAAACCTGGTGCGCGAGATCAACTTGCGTGAGCAGGCACACCTCGACTGGGTCAGCGTCCAGTGCGCGGGTGCCGGTGCGACCCTGTTGCGTCGCAGTGACATCCAATTGCACGACGATGCAGTAGTCGATTTTCATGCGCTGGAGTTGGGCGGCAAGCTCGCACGCCACGAGCTCCGGGTCGACCTCGCGGGTGCGCGCTCGCGCTTCGACAGCCGCGGTGCGTTCGTGCTGCATGGTTGCCAGCATTCCGACACCGAAGTGCTGGTCACCCATCGCGGGCGCGACACCGCGAGCAATGCATTGTGGCGTGGCGTCGCGGACGACCGTGCGAGTGGCGTCGTACATGGGCGGATCCTGGTATTGCCGGGGGCCGATGGCGCCGATGGCAGCTTCTACAACAAGAACCTGCTGCTCTCTCAGGCCGCCGAGATCGATACCCGGCCGGCACTGGAGATTTACGCCGACGAGGTCAAGGCCAACCATGGTGCGACGGTCGGCCAGCTCGACGAAAACGTGTTGTTCTACCTGCGCTCGCGTGGCATTTCGCTGGATGTCGCGCGGCGGATGCTGGTGCACGCGTTTTGCGCGGTGACGCTGGAAGGCATCCAGCCTGCACCGTTGCGCGAGCAGTGCGAAGCGTTGCTGATCGGACAATTGCCTGAGGTTGCGGCATGAGCGCGACGGTGAAATCGGTAACGCCTCTCGGGGACGCAGTCGATTGGATGAGGGTGCGCGAGGATTTCCCGATCCTGAAACGCAAAGTACACGGCAAGCCGCTGGTGTACCTCGACAGCGCGAACACTTCGCAAAAGCCGTATCCGGTGATCGAGGCCGTGGACAGTTTTTATCGCGAGCACAACGCCAACGTCTCGCGTGCTGTGCACCAGTTGAGCGAGGAAGCGACCGCGTTGTACGAAGGCGCACGCACCAGACTCGCCGGCTTTCTCGGCGCCAACCATCGCGATGAAATCGTCCTGACGTCCGGCACTACCATGGCGACCAATCTGGTTGCCTACAGTTACGTGTTGCCGCGCCTCAAACCCGGCGATGCGATCCTGGTCACCGAAATGGAGCACCATGCGGACATCGTGCCGTGGCAGTTGGTGTGCAAGATGACCGGTGCGCACCTCAAGGTTGCGCCGATCACGGAATCGGGCGAGCTGATCATGGAGAAGTTCGTTGAGGCGTTGACGTCCGAGGTGAAGTTTGCCGGGGTGGTGCATGTTTCGAATGTGCTCGGCACCGTCAATCCGGTCAGGGAACTCGCGCGCGAATGCCGCAAACGTGGCATCTCGCTGCTGGTAGACGGCTCGCAGGCCGCGCCACACCTGCCGCTGGACGTGAAGTCGATTGGTTGCGATTTCTACTGTGTCACCGGGCACAAGATGTGCGGTCCGACCGGCACCGGCGCGTTGTGGGCGCGCCGCGAATTGCTCGAAGCGATGCCACCGTTCTTCGGCGGCGGCGAAATGATCCGCACGGTGTCGTTCGACGGCACCACTTTCGCCGACTCGCCGCGCAAGTTCGAAGCCGGCACGCCGAACACCGCGGGTTTCGCGGGCTTGGGTGCGGCGATCGAGTACCTGTCCGGTATCGGCATGGACAACATCGCGGTGCGAGAACACGAATTGCTTGAATACGCGGCGCCGCGGCTCGAGGGCATACCCGGGTTGCGTATTTTCGGCACCACGCCGCACAAGGCCGCGGTGATATCGTTCCTCATCGACGGCGTCCATGCCCACGATCTGGCAACATTGCTGGATCAGGAGGGTGTGGCGGTGCGCTCCGGTCATCATTGTGCACACCCATTGATGCAATTCTACGGGGTGGCGGCGACCTGTCGTGCATCGCTTGCGTTCTACAACACCGAAGCGGAGATCGACGTTTTGGTCGATGCGATCGGTCGAGTCCGGAAATTGCTCGCATGACGGCAGGCGTGCTGTGCTTTCGAGCGGCGGCAGCCGCGGATGTCGAGGCGATCGTCGCGCTGACCGAATCGGCTTATCGTGGCGATGCCAGCCGTGTCGGGTGGACCACTGAAGCGGATCTACTGAGTGGCCAGCGTACCGACCCGCATGAAGTCGCTGAATTGGCGATGCGCTCGCACGGGAGACTGCTGCTGGCTGAGCGCGACGGACAGATCCTGGCTTGCTGCTTCATCGAGAGGCAGGAAATCAATGACTCGCCGGTCGGTTATTTCGGGATGTTTTCGGTGCGCCCAGAGGCACAGGGCAATGGCACCGGCCGTGCACTGCTCGTGGAGGCCGAACGCGTCGCGCGCGAAGAATGGCACTGCCACACGATGCGTATGGCGGTCATCGACGTGCGCACGGAACTCATCGCATGGTACGAACGGCGTGGCTATCGCCGCACCGGCGAGTATCGGCCGTTTCCGTATGGCGATGCGCGGTTCGGCATTCCGAAGCGCGATGATTTGCGCTTTGAGTGGCTCGTCAAGGAGCTTTATCCAAAACCATTGCGCGCGAACAACATGACAAACACGCTGGATTCCGGGTTTTCGCGGAAACACCGTTGAACAGGACCCTTTGATGGACGAGAACTGGGTGAAAGTCTGCGAGGAAGTCGAATTGCTGCCTGGAGAGTTTAAGGTGGTCTGGGACGACGAGACCGCCATCGCGGTGTACAACCTCGAGGGCAACCTGTATGCGATCGAGGACACGTGCACCCACGACGGTGGTGAGCTGGCGGGTGGCGAGATTTGTGGTTTCGAGGTCGAGTGCCCACGCCACGGCGCGCGATTCGACGTGCGCACGGGCGCGGTCAAACAGGCGCCCGCAACCGAACCAATCGCGAGTTTTCCGGTAAGAGTGGAAGATGGTGTGATCTATACGTGCGACGATAGAAATTGATCGCCCTGATTGCTGCGTCTTCGCATCGAAGTCCGCGTTTGTCGATCCTCGGTCATTGCACATCTGAACGGCCTTCAAAGCGACCGTCCATGGCAAAGAGCTCCGTGGCCTGACTTCGCCAATAGCCGCTTCGAGCGCGGAATCAGCTTGTCGCGGTTGGCGGGAACCGGATTTCCACACGCAGTCCGTGAGGATCGGTGTGGTTGACGAACGTCAGGTCGGCACCGTGACGCTCTGCAATTTCGCGCACGATCGCAAGTCCGAGACCGGTACCTTCGTGGCCATTGCCGACCACGCGGAAGAAACGTTCCCCCAAGCGTGGTACCAGTTCCAGTGCCACGCCCGGGCCGTTGTCCTGCACGCTCAGAACGCAGCCGCGATCATCGTCGACCTGCACTCCGACCGTGATAACGGCGTCGCCGCGGTTGCCGTAACGTGCCGCGTTGTCGATGAGGTTGCCGAGCATTTCGCGCAGCAAAACCGAGTCGCCGATGAGGGTGACGCCGTGCTCTGGGCCTTGGTAGCCGAGGTCGATCCCGCGGGCGATGGAATCGGGCACACGCGCGGCCACCTCATCGCGGACCACCGCCGCGAGGTCGAGCGGCACCGCTACCCCCAGCGATTCGTCGGGTGCCTGGGCACGCGCGAGCGCCAGCAACTGGCCGGCCGCCCGTGCCGTGCCAGCAGACAATCGTTCGACGTGGATCAACGCCTCGCGAACGCTTTCCGGGCGCGAATCGGCAAGTGCACGTTCTGCTTGCAGGCGCAGTCCCGCGAGTGGGGTACGCAACTGGTGGGCGGCATCGGCAATGAAGCGTTGCTGCTGGCGCAGCATTCGGTCGAGGCGGCTGAGGAGTGCATCGATCGTGGCTACAAGCGGCTGGACTTCAAGGGGTGCGTCGATGGTGCGCAGCGGTGAGAGATCTCCGACATCGCGCATCCGGATTTCCTGGGCGAGTGGATCGAGCACGCGCAGCCCACGGTTGATGCCAAGCCACACCAATACCATGGCGGCGCAGATCAGCAGCAATTCGATCGGTGCAGTGGACAGCAGGAGTTCGCGCGCGAGCGCTTTGCGGCTGCGCACGGATTCGGCAGTGGAGATCACCAGCACATCGCCGGGGTCGGCCTTGTTGCCGAGGAACACCGAGGCCATGCGCATCGCCCGGCCTTGGTCGGTGAAGTTCGTGAAGATCGGCTGGCTGTTCGATGCTTTCGGGTTGGGCTGGGGCAGATCCTGGTCGCCCGCCAGTACGCCATAGCGCAGGCTGCGCACGGCGAAGATGTTGCGGTCGTTCACCGAGAACCGCAACAGGATGCGAGCCTGCTCGCTGAGTTCGTTGCGACCGGCATCGCTGTTGACCATGTCGCCCATTGCGTTCGCGCTGTTCAGCAGCCAGCGGTCGTACACCTTGTTGGCGTAATGCAGGCCGATCACGTAGTTGATGACGCCGCCTCCGATCAGCACCGCCAGCAGCGGCACCGACACGAACAGCAACAGGCGGCGACGCAGGCTCGGGTTACGGATCATCGTCGGCCTCGAGCAGATAGCCGAGTCCACGAACGGTGCGCAGGTTCACGCCGCTGTCGGCCAGTTTGCGCCGCAGGCGATAAACGGCGATATCGAGGCCGTTGTCGGTGAGCGCATCATTCCAGGTGCACAATGCCTCGATGACGTGTTCGCGCGGAGTGACTCGGTCATGGCGCGACGCCAGTACCTCGAGTAGCGCAAATTCGCGCGCGGTCAGGTCCAGTGGCTGGTCGCCCAGCAGCACGCGGCGACCAGCCAGATCGATGGACAGTTTGCCCAATTGCAGGGTGGGTACGCCGCCATTGCTCTGGCGCCGCAGCAACGCGCGTACGCGTGCGTCGAATTCGGCGAGACTGAAGGGTTTCACCAGGTAATCGTCCGCGCCCAAATCCAGGGTATGGACGCGCAGATCCACTTCCTCGCGTGCGGTAATGATGAGAACGGGAATGCGATTGTGGGCAGATCGCATTCGACGCAACACTTCAGTACCGTCTTCACCCGGCAGGCCAAGATCGAGCACGACAAGGGCGAACGCGTGCTCCTGGAGCGCCGCGGTTGCGGATTTCCCGTTGGCCAGGCGATCGACGGCATGACCGGCGCGTTCCAGTGAAGCGCAGACCGCGTCCGCAATGGCTGCATCGTCTTCGACTATCAATATCCGCATGTCGAGGCCGCCGGATGGAGTGGGAATGGCGTCAAGCGTACAACTTGACGAGCACGATTTCGCCCGCCCCCGTGAGAATGGTTCGGGTTGCCGTGCCGTCCGGCGTGACCAGTACGGCGTCCTGCGGGTCCAACACGATACCCGGCGTCATACCTGTGTGCAGCCCTGCATGACCAGCGACCATATAGACCAACCATCGGGCATCCAGTTCGGCGGGCAGCAGCATCGAGTCGACCAGCGTGCGTGGAAGCACTTCTCCACGAGTAACGCCTCGCAACATCAGGTTGAAATCACGGGTAGCGCCTTCCGGCAGCAGGCCGATGGGCGCGGGAGATCCGCTGAAATGCAGCACGCCGAAGCGCGCCGCGCGCCGTTCCTCGCCGTCGGGGAAGCGCAGCACCATGGGGGCATCCAGTGGCACCAGTACGCGCCGGGTGGCGGCGAGCTCTGAAAACGGGCCATCGTCATCCACATTTGCGACGCTGACCCGAACTATCCAATCGGCGCAGTCGGGTTCGCGCAGTATCACCGTGGTGCTGCCGGTGCCGTTTGCCCAGGGTTCGTCGCGTTGCTCGGTACGGGGAATGATGCGCAGGGCAGGCATGGCTGTCATGGTAGCGACGCGCGATTGCAGCCTCTCAGTCAAGCAGCTGGCGTAATGCGTCGATGCCGACGCGCAAGCTGTCATTCCAGCTATAGCCGACAATCTGTTTGCCTGTTCGGGCGTCGCGGAATTCTTCTTGCTGCCCGGGAGAGAGAAGGTGTCGATAATCCACCGTCAATTCCGCACCTGCATCGAGATCGTGGGCGGCGAAGATGAATCCCAGCAACCACAGCCCGGTCGCATCGAAGCTATGGTTCACATAACACTCGTCCGGCCAGTCCGGGGAAAGTGTGTAGCGGTCCTCGAACCAGCGTACAGACGTGTGCAGGAGGGCAGCACGTTCCGGGTCGGACACGATCTCGGCGAACGACCATGTCTGGTCTATCCGGTCCGGAGCGACAGCGATGCGTCCGCGCGGAAGCGGCTCTACCAGGAACACGCCCTTGCCGGCGCCGGGAATGGAGGAAGGAGCGATGCGGTAGCGTGGCAGGATCAAAGCGGAAATTGCACAATGGGGCGCGCAAGTGTAGCGGTTTACCGAGATGTCCCCGCGCCTCGTCTCGAGCGTTGGGAATGGTGTGAGGTCAGGTTTGCGTTGTCGAATCAGATGGTTGAGGCGGTTTGCTGCGCGGCGTCGCAGGTGCTCATGCCGTCCGGACGCTTGCGGCGCCCGGCCGGCACGGTGGCAAAGTCAATCAGTGCTTGCGCGGTTGGTGCGCGGGCTTTGACTCAGGAGCACTGGCCGCTTTAGTGCTGCCAGTGAGGAGGATCGCCTCGCGGTTGCGCGTCAGGGTCTTCTCTCCGACGCCCTTGACGTTGCCGACGTCGTCGACGCTCTTGAAAGGTCCCTGCGCGCTGCGGTAAGCCACGATGGCCTCAGCCTTGGCCAAGCCGATACCGTCCAGCGAGTTGGCGATGGTTTGCGCATCGGCCTTGTTGATATTGACCGGAGTCGCGGCGAATGCGGGCAGGGCGAAGGCGAAGCAGAGTGCGAGTGCGGCAAGCGTTTTCTTGAACATGATTGGTACCCTCTGGTGAGTCGCGCCGCCGTATGCGGGCGTGGAAACAGCTTGCCGCGCGATACTCGCTGGCACAGCCGGCGTGCGTTGCACGGTCTTGTCGGGCGGCAGGCCCGTGTGGTGTCGGAATTGTCTTACCCGGTCGCTGTTAGACTGCGCGATTGACCGTGTTTGAGGAGTACGCCAGATGGATGCCGGCAAGGCCCGATCGCTCATCGGCAAGTTGTGGGATGACGAAGTGGTTCCGCAGCTCACCGAGTACATCAAGATCCCCAACAAGTCGCCGATGTTCGACAAGGATTGGGTGGCGCACGGTTACATGGAAGCCGCGGTCGCGCTGATGGAGAAATGGGCGCGTGCGAAGCTCGCGGCCATGCCCGGTTCGGCTCTGGAAGTCGTGCGCCTGGAAGGCCGAACCCCGCTGATCTTCATCGAGGTGCCGGCTTCGGGCAGCGAAGCGCGCACGGACGATTGCGTATTGCTGTACGGGCATCTCGACAAGCAACCCGAGATGACCGGCTGGAGCGAGGGGCTGGGGCCGTGGACGCCGGTACTGAAGGACGATCGCCTGTACGGTCGCGGTGGCGCCGACGACGGCTACGCGATCTTCGGATCGCTGTCCGCGTTGCTGGCGCTGCACGACCAGGGTGCGCCGCACGCGCGCTGCGTGGTAATGATCGAGGCGTGCGAAGAGTCGGGCAGCTACGACCTGCCGTATTACGTGGATCACCTGGCGCCGAGGATCGGCCAGCCGTCGCTGGTGGTGTGTCTCGATTCCGGTTGTGCCAATTACGACCAGTTGTGGTTGACCACGTCGTTGCGAGGCATGACGGGCGGCGAACTGAGTGTCGAGGTGCTGACCGAGGGTGTGCACTCCGGCGACGCCTCGGGTGTAGTGCCGGACAGCTTCCGCCTCGTGCGACAGTTGCTGTCGCGACTGGAGAACCCGGATACTGGCGAGATCGTTCCGAAGGAGCTCTACGCCGAGATACCCGCGGAACGCGTCGAGCAGGCCAGGCGCTGCGCCGAAATCCTGGACGATGAAGTATTCAGCAAATTCCCGTGGATCAAGGGCATGCACGCGGTCAGTGATGACAAAGTCGAGCTGATCTTGAATCGCACATGGCGTCCGCAACTTGCGGTCACCGGCGCCGATGGCCTGCCGTCGCTCGACAGCGCGGGCAACGTGTTGCGTCCTGGCACCGCGTTGAAATTGAGTTTGCGCGTGCCACCGACTTTGAGCGGAACCAAGGCCAGCGAATTCGTCAAGCGCCTGCTGGAAGCGGATCCGCCCTATGGCGCGAAGGTTGCGTTCAAGCTGGAAAAGGACGGCAGCGGCTGGAATGCGCCACGTCTGTCGGATTGGCTCAGCAGTGCCGTGACCGAGGCTTCGGAGGCCACATTTGGCGCGCCTCCTGCGTACATGGGCGAGGGCGGTTCGATCCCGTTCATGGGCATGCTTGGCGAAAAATTCCCAGGGGCCCAGTTCCTCATCACGGGCGTGCTCGGTCCTCATTCCAACGCGCATGGTCCCAACGAGTTCCTGCACATTCCGACCGGCAAGAAGGTGTCGCAGGTGGTCGCGAGTGTGGTCGCGGCGCATGCCAAGGCCAGCGCGTCCGGCTTGACCTGACAGATCGCCGTATCGTGACCCGCGTTCGTGAAGCGGTGGCCACCGATGCACAACCCTTGGCGGTGTTGTCGGCACAGCTCGGCTATCCGGCCGATCCGGCAACGATTGAAAAACGACTGCGCGATATCGGCAGGCACGACGGAGTGGTGCTGGTCGCTTTGGGCGAAAATGATGCGGTTCGCGGTTTCGCACACGTGGTGCCGCTGCATTTCCTGATCGTCGAGCCGTTCGTCGATCTAGCCGGATTGGTCGTGGGAGAGACCAGCCGAGGACTCGGCGTCGGCAAGGCGCTGCTGGCCGGTGTCGAGACCTGGTCGCGTCGACACGGTTTCGCAAGCGTGCGCGTGCGATCGAACGTGATTCGCGAACGCGCGCACCGGTTTTACTTGCGTGAGGGTTACGCGGAAAACAAGCGTCAAGCCGTCTTCGTCAAACGGTTGTAGCCGCGTTGCAGTCCCTCTCGCATGACGGCGGACGCGCGAGCCGTTACCCTTGGCCACCCTTGTCGCGCCCGGAACCCCGATGATGTACGACTTGCCACCCGTTACCCGCGCCCTGTTGATCGCCAACGTGGCGATTTTCCTGCTGGAACAGATTCCGTCGTTGCAGCCGCTGCTGATCGCGTACGGCGCACTGTGGCCGATTGGACACGCCGAGCTGGTGCAGTACGCGCCGGGAGTAGTCATCCCGAGTGGTTTCCACTTCTGGCAGATCATCACTTATGCGTTCCTGCACGGTGGCTGGATGCACATCGGTTTCAACATGTTCGCGTTGTGGATGTTCGGTGGCCCCATCGAGCATCTGCTGGGTGCGAGGCACTACACGTTCTATTATTTCTTCTGCGCCGTCACGGCGGCAATCGCGCATTTGCTGGTTGCGCAATTCTTCACCCACGGCTTCTATCCGACGATCGGGGCATCCGGCGCAATCTTCGGCCTGTTGATCGCGTTCGGGGTGATGTATCCGCGCATGAAAATGTTCCTGATCTTTTTCCCCGTACCGATGCCGGCGTGGGTGTTCGTGCTTGGCTACGTCGTGCTGGAGTTATTCTTCGGCGTCAGCGGTTACGAATCCGGCGTCGCGCACTTCGCGCACCTGGGCGGCGCGGTCGGTGGGTTCGTGCTTCTCATGTACTGGCGCGGCAAGCTGCCGATCAAGCCCAAACGCATCCTTACGCGCTGAGCTTCAATCGAGGTCTGCCGTCAGTGCTTTCTGCTGGGCGTCCGTCAGTCGTACTTCCGCCTTGTAGTTCGGGTGTTCGATCCGGAATGACGCTCCAGTGCAGCGCTTGAAGTCCGCAGCCATCGGGCCATCCAGCTCGAAACGCAAGAAGTGCACCGCGGCAGTTTTTTCGTCGTTGCTGCGCGGCAGATCCTCGTCGGCGACGGCCGTGACCGGCGCGTGACCTTCGACCACCAGTTGCACGTCGTGTTCGATGTTGCGCAAGCGCAGCAATTCGCGCTTGCGTTCCTCTGCGTCGTCGTACTCGATCAGCATCGTGCACTTGAGATTCCGGCCGTCGGGAACAAGCGGGTTGTAGGCGCCGAGTTCCTCGGCGATGCCTTCGGACTCGAAGATCTTCTCGGTGCGCAGCATTTCCTGGACCTGGTACTGGATCGTGAGACGATCCTCGAACAGCAGCGTCACGTGTTCGCCCACGCGCACCTTGCGGTTGCGCTTGTGTTCCAGAACGCGCGTGCGAAAATCCGCGCGTTGCTTTGTGTAGGCTTCGAGGGAGAGCAGATCGCTTTGCGTGAGCGGTTTCATGTCAGATTCCGTAGGCTTTGCGCAGCAGTGACAGCGGATGTTGCTGCGTCGGCTGCTGGTCCAAACCGTGCGCGAGGTGCGCGCCGGCCATCGGGCAGTCGCTGGTAATGGTGGCCGCGCCCGAATTCTTGATGCGGGTTTCGACCGGGCGCGCGATCTTGCGCGACAGAGGGTAGGTATTGGTCTTGACGCCGTAGGTGCCGTCGTGGCCCGAGCAACGCTCGATGGTGACGATTTCCGTATCCGGCACCAATGACAAGATATCTCGGGTTTTTGGACCGATTTTCTGCACGCGCTGGTGGCAGGCGACGTGCCAGGCAAGCTTGCCGAGGCTCTGCCTGAAATCGGTTTTGAGCATCTCCGTGGCGTGACGTTCGGCGAGGTACTCGAACGGATCGAAGAATGCCCGCTGGACCAGCTTCACGTCCGGATCGTCGGGAAACATCAATGGCAATTCCTGCTTGAACATCAGCACGCAGGACGGGATTGCGGCGGTCAGGTCGAAGCCTTCGCGCACGGCTTGCGCCAGTATCGGGATGTTTTCGTTCTTGTATTTCGTGACCGAGGCGAGGTCGCCCAGTTCCAGTTTGGGCATGCCGCAACAGACTTCATTCGAAACCAACTTCGCGGGGATATCGTTGTGCGACAGCACCGCGACCAGATCCTCGACCACTCCAGGCAAGACGCTGTCGCAGTAACAGGTTGCGAAGATCGCGACCTTGCCGCGCGTCCGTCCCGCCGGCATCGGGGCGCCGGATGCGTCGAGCCTGCGCAACGTTTTCCTTGCCCGGGGATGTTTGTATGCTGGCAACTCGGCGTCCGGATGCACGTGCAGGGTTTTGTCCAGCAGCTTGCGCGCGGGCTTGCTGCGGTTCAACGCATTGACGGTTTCCGCGATCACCGGGCGCGCCGCAAGGCGACCCACCGCGGTAGTACTGGACAGGAACTTGTTGCCAAGCGAAGCACCCTGACGTTCGAACTCGAATGCCTTGGCGCGCAGCATGAGGTGTGGGAAATCCACGTTCCAGGGATGCGGCGGCGTGTACGGACATTTGGTCTGGTAGCACAGGTCGCACAGATAACATTGCTCGACGACCTTGCCGTAATCGGCCTTGTCGACACCGTTGATTTCCATCGTTTCCGATTCGTCGATCAGGTCGAACAGCGTGGGGAAGGCATGGCACAGGCTGACGCAGCGGCGGCAGCCGTGGCAAATATTGAAGATGCGCTCCATCTCCTTCTCGAGCGCTTCCTGGTCGAGGAAGACTGGATCATCCTGGCCCAGCGGATGGCGGGTCGGGGCTTCCAGATTGCCCTCTCGGGAGCCGATAGATTCATTGGCCATGCGTTCATCCTCCCGGTCGAGATTTTTGCCTCTCCCTTCGGAAAAAAGCGACGCTCGTGTCAGAGTCCGGGCAGGCTGCGCGCCGGGCGAGAGTCAGTTGCATGCGCGCGGATTCTCTCGACTATTGATCGACATTTCAGCAAAGGCCGGAATCCAGTTACCTTGTCGTCATTCGTTCCGCGGCCGCGTCATAGGGCGACCCCCTTCGTTCCGAAGGGGGTTCACTAGCGGCGCACAGGCGCCACAGCTTAACCGAGCTCGTTCAGCGCCTTGGTGAAGCGGTTGGCGTGCGAACGTTCGGCCTTGGCCAGCGTCTCGAACCAGTCGGCGATTTCCTCGAATCCCTCGTCCCGAGCGGCCTTGGCCATGCCGGGGTACATGTCGGTGTATTCGTGGGTTTCGCCCGCGACTGCGCTCTTGAGGTTCGCGTGGGTTTCGCCGAACGGCAGGCCGGTGGCGGGATCGCCTACCGCCTCCAGGTACTCCATGTGTCCGTGCGCATGGCCGGTCTCGCCTTCGGCGGTGGAGCGGAACACCGCGGAGACGTCGTTGTAGCCCTCCACGTCTGCCTTGGAAGCGAAGTAGAGATAACGGCGATTCGCCATCGACTCGCCAGCGAAAGCGTCTTTGAGATTCTGTTCGGTCTTGGAGCCTTTCAGGTTTGCCATGATGTTTACCTCTGATGTGAATGGAAGGCGCGCGGCCCTATGCCGGTCCATTGACCCTAGCGCGGGCGGTGCACAAAATGAAATTGATTGATTTTATGAACATGATAGGCAATCGCTATCACTGGAATGCGCCACATCAGCGGTGTAGATCACCGGCAGCTTCCGGCTGGTAATGGATCGCGGTGACCTTGAGCTTCAAGGTGCGGCCGCCGTTGCCTGGCCAGTCGATGCTCTGGCCGACGCGCAGCCCCAGCAGTGCGCTGCCGACCGGGGCCAACACTGAAATCTTGCCCGCATCCGCATTGGCATCCCTCGGATACACCAAGGTCAGCGTGTGATGCTTGTCGTTGGATTCGTCCACGCAATCGGAGGAAGAATTCATGCTGACCACGTCGCGCGGCATTTGGGCGGCCTCGACGATCTCGGCACGGTCGAATTCCTCGCGCAGCTTTTTGGCCACCTGCGATTCCCGCAACGCAGGTGCGTCGAGCAGGCTTTCGATGCGTTCGACATCGAGTCGTGAAAGGACGATCGGCGTCCGGGTGTCCATGTCAGGCCTTTGCGTGGGTTTTGCCGCCAACATACCTAGGCTGCCCGGATTTCACAATGGGCGGCGAGGGCGATGCGGCGGGCAGGGTGGCCGGGTCGAGCAGCGAGGGCGGCAGGTTCTTGAAAACATCAGACAGTTGCAGCAGGAATCCGTTCATTGCCGAACTGCGGCGCCAGAACATCGCGATGCGGCGGCTGGGGGCATGGCCGCGGAACGGTGTCAGGTGCACATTGACGGTGTGCGCGATAGGCGGTTGCACCGCCAACACCGGCAGCAACGTGACGCCGACGTTGGCTGCGACCATCTGGCGCAGTGTTTCAAGACTGGTGGCCCGGAATCCCTGTCTTTCGTCGGCGCCCGACATCCTGCACACTTCCAGCGCCTGATCCCGCAGGCAATGGCCGTCCTCCAGCAACAGCAGGTGCTGGTCTTCGAGATCGGCGAGTTTCAGCTTGCGCCGTCCGGCAAGCGGATGTGCCTCCGGTGCGGCGAGCAGGAACGGCTCCTCGAACAGGAACTCCGCGTGCAGGGTATCGTCGTGCACCGGTAGCGCGAGGATCGCGGCATCCAGCTTGCCCTCACGCAAGCGCCTCAGGATTTCCTCGGTCTTTTCCTCGACGAGCAAGAGTTCCAGGCGCGGAAAGCGTTCGCGGATCGTTCCGAGCACGTGCGGCAAAAGGTAGGGCCCGAGTGTCGGAAAGATGCCGAGGCGCAGCGTGCCGGCTTCCGGATCCTGATCGCGCCGTGCGATACGCTTGATCTGCTCGACCTCGTTCAGCACTTCCCGGGTGCGCGCGACGATCTGCTTGCCCACCTCGGTCAGCAGAACCTTGCGCGGGGTACGTTCGACCAGGGTTACGCCCAGTTCCTCCTCGAGCTTCTTGATCTGGGTCGAAAGGGTCGGCTGGCTCACGAAGCTGGCTGCCGCGGCGTGGCCGAAGTGCTTGTGGTCGGCAAGGGCGACAAGATATTGGAGATCGCGAAGATTCATGTTGATTCTCTGGATGATGTGCTGTGCCCGGTGACTTGCGTTGCCTTCGTCCGCAGTTGCTTTTCCGATGCCCCGCTGATTGGGTCCAAAAATTCTTTACATAGACAAGAGCTATTATATACATAATAACAATCAATTTTGATTATTGTTTGTCAGCCTGTATCTTGGTTGTCGAAGGGCAGCGCACGCTGCCAGTCAGAGCCTTTCAACCTACCAAGGAGCTTCCCATGCTTACCGTCGGCAACAATTTTCCGCACTTCAACCTGAAAGCCACCATTTCCATCGAAAGCCTCGACAAGGCCTTCACCGACATCGACAACAACACGTACAAGGGGAAGTGGACGTGCGTGTTTTTCTACCCGAAGGACTTCACTTTCGTCTGCCCGACCGAGATCAAGGGCTTCGCCGATCTCGATGCACAGTTCAAGGATCGCGATTGCCAGATCCTGTCCGCCAGCACCGACTCCGAATTCGTGCACATGGCGTGGCGCAGGGACCATAAGGACCTGCGCGATCTGCCGTTCCCGATGCTGGCCGATATCAACAAGGACCTCACCCGCGCGCTCGGCATCCTCGACGAGGAAGGCGTGGCCAAACGCGCAGCGTTCCTGGTCGATCCGGAAGGCGTGATCCGTTTCGTGTACGTCACCGAGGGTTCGGTCGGCCGCAACCCGGCCGAAGTGCTGCGCGTGCTCGATGCCCTGCAGACCGACGAGCTGTGCCCGTGCAACTGGAACAAGGGCGAGGAAACTCTGAAAGCCGCATAGGTAGGCCTGACTCCCTCTCCCTCCGGGAGAGGGGCCTGGGACGAGGGTACGCCACGCGCGTTGCGTACCCTCATCCGCTCTTTCGGGCATCTTCTCCCGAAGGGAGAGGGAAAAACCAAGCAAATCCGAGGAGAACCCGATGTACCTCAACGAACTCAAATCACAATTGCCCGGCTACGCCAAGGACTTGCGCCTGAATCTCGATTCGGTGCTGACCGAGGGCGGCGCGCCGGGCCTGACGCAGAAGCAGATCGCGCTGGTCGCGCTCGCGTCCGCGATTGCTTCGCGTCACGCGCCGTTGACTGTGGCGACCGTGCAGTTCGCCTCACAACATGCCGACGACAACGAACTCGATGGCGCGCGCACTGCCGCCGCGATAATGGCGATGAACAACATTTATTATCGCTTCCTGCACTTGGTCGAGAACGATGAATACGGCACCCTGCGGGCCGGCCTGCGCATGAATGCGATGGCCAACTCCGGTTGCGACAAGGTCGATTTCGAACTGGCTTCACTTGCGGTCTCGGCAATCAACGGTTGCGGCAGTTGCGTCGCTTCGCACGAGCGCACGCTACGCAAGCACGACGTTTCGGCGCAGGCAGTGCAGAGCGCGGCGCGCATCGCCGCGGTAATTCATGCCGTGGCGGCCACGCTTGAACAGGCAAGCGCGGCGACCGCCGATGAGGCAGCCAAGGCCGCCTGATTGCGATTCGGATTGCCGCCATGCGGCGGCTCCAGTGGCGGGACTTCTGTCACTTGCTCTGCGCTACCGGTGTGTGTTCGACTTCCAAGGTTCCTCCTTAGACGAGCCAGGAGCACAGTCCGATGCGCGTTGTAACCACAGTGGTGATGGCAGGTCTGTTGGCGATGGCCGGCGTGGTTTTCGCGCGGCCCCACCAAGCCATCGCGACAGATCCGCCGGCCGTGGCGAAATCCGCTGAAGGACCGCCTCTCACGCGGCTGCCGGACTGGGCGGTTCCGGAATCCTACGACCTCGCGATCAAGAGCGATCCGGATCTGTCCAGTTACACCGGTGAGGTCAAGATTGCGGTCGATCTGAAAAAGGCATCGAGCTTTCTCTGGCTGCACGGCAAGGATCTCAAGGTTGCGTCCGTCACGGTCATTGACGCCAAGGGTCACGTGCATATCGGCAAGTACGACGATGCGGTCACCCGGACCGCCGAGCAGGCCGGCGTAGTGCGGATCGATTTCGGAACCATGCTGAAACCGCAAAAACTCACGCTGTCGATCGACTTCACTGCGCCCTACAACCAGACGTTGCAGGGTTACTACAAAGTGGTATTCGCAGGGGACGCCTACGCGATGACGCAGATGGAACCGATCAGCGCACGCCTCGCATTCCCGTGCTTCGATGAACCGGGGTTCAAGGCGCCGCTATCGCTGTCGCTCACCATTCCCGACGCGGACAAAGCGGCCGCGAACGCGGCGGAAGTCAAGACGTCGCCAGCCGGCAAGGGCTGGAAGACCATCACTTTCGCCACAACCAAACCGCTGCCGACCTACCTCTACGCCTGGCTGGTTGGTCCGTGGGATATTGTCAATGGTCCTACCATTCCGCCCGATCAGTGGCGCTCCAAGCCGGTACCTGTGCGTGGTATCGCGACCAAGGGCAACGGCCCCAGGATGGCACGCGCGCTGGCAATGGCGCCAGCCATTATCGAGCATGAAGAGGCGTACTACGGCTTCGGTTATCCATTCGGCAAGCTCGACCTGGCTGCGCTGCCGGATTTCTCCGCTGGCGCCATGGAGAACGCCGGACTGATTACCTACCGCGACTGGCTTCTGTTGCTCGCTGACGACTCCGCGCCGAGCGCGGTGCGCAACACCTTCAATGACGAAGCCCATGAGATGGCGCACCAGTGGACCGGCGATACCGTGACACTGGACTGGTGGAACGACATCTGGTTGAACGAAGCCTTCGCGACATGGATGCAGAAAAAGATCGAAGGCGAAATCCATCCCGAATGGCACGCCCATCTTGCGCTCGTCGAACGCGGCGAAGGGGCGATGGCCAACGACAGCCTTGTCAGCGCGCGCATGATCCGCCAGCCGATCACCGACAATGGCGACATCGAGACCGCGTTCGATGGCATCACCTACCAAAAAGGTGCGGCGGTGATCGGGATGTTCGAGAACTTCATTGGCCCGAAGGTGTTCCAGAAGGGCATGCATGCGTACATCGAAGCGCACAAGTTCGGCAATGCCGACGCTGATGATCTTGTGAACGCGATCGCCGCGGCCGCCGGCAGGGGCGAGGCGTTCAAAAGGGCGTTCAAGAGTTTTCTCAACCAGAACGGCGTACCGCTGGTAGCGACCAAACTCGATTGCGGGCAGAAGGGCGGCGCGCTTCTTGATCTCGCGCAGAGCCGTTACCTGCCGCTCGGCTCGGCCGGCGATCCGAATCGGCTATGGGGCATCCCGGTCTGCGTGCGTTTCCCCAACGGGGTGCAGTGCCAGATGCTCGATCACAAGACCGCCACCATGAAGATAGATGGCGGCCAATGTCCGGCCTGGTACATGCCGAATGCCAACGGCGACGGTTATTACCGGTACCAGATGGCCAAGGCGGACAGCGCGGCGCTGACCAAGGTGATCACGCAACGTAGCGATGGCGAACAACTGGCCTATGCCGATGCAATCGGCGCGGGGTTCAGGGGTGGCGAATTCGATGCGAATGAAGTGCTGGCCGCGATGCGCGAGCTCGCTCCGTCCAAGGTACGGCAGATTGCCCTGGCGCCGCTCGATACGGTCGAATGGATCTACAACCATGAGGCGCGCACCGATGTGCAGAAAACGGCGATCCGCGATGCGGTCGCCAAGGCTTATCTGCCGCGGCTCGAGGCCTTGGGCTACCACCGGCGCAAGGGCGAATCGGCCGACGACGTACTGATGCGCACCTCGCTCGCCAGCGTCCTCGGTTTGGATTTCAAGGTGCCGCAAGTGCGTGCTGAGTTACTGAGGCAGGGCGACGCGGCTTTGAAGCCTGGCAAGGATGGGCTGCCCGATCTCATGGCCGCCAACCCCGACTTGTTGCGTACAGCCCTGTCGGTCGCGGTGGAGGAGAAGGGCAAGCCGGCGGTCGATGAACTGATCGCGGCGATCACGAAGACCACCGACCCAGTCAGGCGCAACGCGATGCTGGGCGCGCTCAGCCATGCGCAGGGCGCGGAGGCGGATGTCGCGCGCAATTTCGCTATGAGCCAGAACGTGAAGGTTGGCGAGATGGACATGATCCTGCGTGGCGGCCGCGACACGGTCGCGCAGCGCAACAACCTGTGGAGTTGGTTCGCCGGGCACTACGACAGGATCGTCGCGCGTACGGGCGTATTCTCAGGTGGCTATTTGCCGTTCATTGCAGCAGGCGGTGGTTGCTCGAACGAGGAGGCGCAGCGCGTGGACGCTTACTTCAAACCCAAGCTTGGCCATGTACCCGGTCTGACGCGCGGCCTTGCGCAAACCCATGAATCCATCGTGCTGTGCAGCGCCTTGAAAGCGCACCTGCGTCCGGCGTCCATCACTCGGTAGGGAATTGGGTATGCGGGATGGCGACTATTTTCCCGTCGTCATTCCGACGGAAGCCTGCATGCAGTAACTTTGGCTTTCTTGTCGCTTGGTTCCGGCCAATCCATGGCCTGGATGACAGTGTAATGGCAACAATGCGTGCACTACTTGACGACGGCGCGCGCGCATTGCCTGGCGAGGAAGCACGACGCGAAGCCGTGCTTCTGCTCGCGCATGTGCTCGATGTGTCCGACACGTGGTTGATCGCGCATGCGGGTGACAACGTCGACGAAGCGAGCGCGGCCGATTACCGTGCGCTGGTCGAGCGCCGTGCACGCGGCGAGCCCGTCGCCTATCTCATCGGCGTACGCGGATTTCACACACTCGATCTGACCGTCACGCCGGATGTGCTGATCCCGCGCCCGGAAACGGAGTTGCTGGTGGATCTCGCGTTGCAGTGGATCCCCGCCGATTCGGAACGAGCCGTGGCCGATCTCGGGACGGGATCCGGCGCAATTGCGCTTGCAATCGCGCATGCACGTCCCGGTGCGCGGGTTGTCGCCACCGATGTCGGCGACGACGCGCTTGCAATCGCGCGGGACAATGGAGTGCGGCTCGGTTTGCGCAACATCGAGTTCGTTCAGGGCGATTGGTGCCAGGCACTGGGCGACCGGTCATTCGATGTAATCGTGTCGAATCCGCCATATGTCGCGGAGGGCGATCCCCACCTGCGCCTGGGTGATCTGCGTTTCGAACCGCGCGACGCACTCGCATCGGGTGTCGATGGACTCGACGCAATCCGCGAGATCGTCCGTGATGCGCCCGCGCATCTGCGTGAGAACGGTTGGCTGCTGCTGGAACACGGGTTCGATCAGGGCGCCGCGGTGCGTGACCTTCTCGCTCGTAACGGATACGCCCAGGTGTTCACCGCACGCGATCTCGGCGGGCACGAACGGGTCAGCGGCGGACGCGCCGAATAGGGCGGCCAGCGGTCGTCTCGGCCACTATTCTGGGTGCCGCATCAGGCGACGCCCCGCTAGACGTGCGTGCGGTGGCATTTGCTTGCTTTGGTTCTGAAAGGCTCGTCGCTTCCACGCGTCGGCCATCCGGCCCTCGCCTTCGCCGGTGTTCGGCCCGGGATCGTGCATTGGCAGGCCGGTCATTCCCGGATCGACACGGCACTTGACAATTACATTTGTAGTTGTAAATATAACTACATTCGTAGTGGAAGAAATCGCAATGGCCAAGCCAAGTATCCCAGCCATCAGCGAAGCCGAAAGTCGCGTGATGGCCCAGTTGTGGCAACAAGCTCCGCAGGGGTCGGAAGATCTCGCGGCGGCGCTGCAGGACGAGACGGGCTGGCACGAGAACACCGTACGTACACTGTTGAAGCGGCTCTCCGACAAGGGTGCGGTGCGTGCCGAACGCGACGGACGCCGCTATCTCTATTCGCCTTTGCTGACGCACGGGCAATGGCAGGCCAGCGAAAGCCGCAGCCTGCTCGACCGTGTATTCGGTGGCCGGGTCATACCGTTGCTGGCGCATTTCAGCCGCACAGAAAAACTCAGCGACAAAGACATCGCGGAACTGCGCCAGTTGGTTGACACGATCGAACGGAAGGAGCGCCGTCATGACTGACACGTTGCTGCGGATGTTGCTGTGGATCACTCTCGGACTGGTGCTGGTATTACTGTTGCGCCGTTCGGCGCGGCAACTGTTCGGCGCGGGCCCCGCGTTTACGCTGTGGCTGTTGCCGTTCGTGTTGGCGCTCGCACCGTTGCTTCCGCAACAGCTGGCCCCGTCAGCGATGGTGGTGCTGCCGGGGTTCACCGTGACACCGTACACGCCGGTTGCGGCGGTCGCCCACGCTGGCTCTGGCATCGAGGTGCCACTCCTGTTGCTGGCGTTGTGGCTCGTTGGAGTAGCGATCTCTCTTGCGCGACTGGTTTGGCATTACGTGCGTCTGAGTTTGGGCGCGCAGCGCGGTTCGCCGACGTGGCTGGCTACAGTGTGCGGAGCGATGCCAAGTCTCGATGCGCGGCGGGTGCGCGTACATGCGCACGGTCCGGCGGTGCTGTGGTCGTTGCCGCATTCATTGCTTTTGTTACCGGAGGACTTCGCGCGACGTTTCGATACCGTCGAAGCACGCGAGTTGGTATTGCGCCACGAACTTACCCACGCACGCCGCGGCGACGCGTGGTGGTGTCTGGCGATGGAAATCGTCTCGGCGCTTTTGTGGTTCCACCCGCTGACCTGGCTTGCGCGTCCGCGCTTCCGGCTCGATCAGGAGCTCGCTTGCGATGCGGCGTCGCTGCGTGCCATGCCGAGCCGTCACTCCGGCTACGCGCGCACGCTGCTCGACAGCGTGGCCACGCAACCGATGCCCGCCCTGATCTCTTGGCTCGGCGAGCCGCAACTCAAGGAGCGTATCGCCATGATTACCCGCATCCAGCCAGGCGCATTGCGCCGCCGCACCGGCTTTCTTGCTATCGCGTTATTGTTGGCGGGCGGGCTGTTCGTCGCTGGTGGACAGGCACCGGCGCACGCTGCAGCGCAGGCCATATCGTCATCGACGCCACCGTCGGTGGATATCACCTACAAAAACAATCACCCACCCCGCTATCCCGTTGATGCCTTGCAGAACGGTGTGGAGGGGATGGTGGTCGTTGATGTGAGCGTGGACGCAGCCGGGCATGTCACCGGCGTGCAGGTCGACAAGCCGACAACCACTGCGCCAGCGTCGCTTCAGGCGGCGGCTGTCGCTGCAGCACAGGGTTGGAAATTCAAACCCGGTGAAAAGGACGGCAGATCTGTCGGTGGCATGGTGCGCATCCCGGTGAATTTCTCCTTGCAGGAGAACAGCGACACGAGTGCGCCAACGGTGGATGTCACTTACAAGAATCATAACCCGCCGCGTTATCCAGCCGAAGCGCTGCACGAGCACGAACAGGGCCTGGTAATTCTGGACGTCAAGGTGGACGCGGAGGGAAAAGTCGAGGAAGTAACCGTCGACCAGGCAAAGACTACGGCGCCGGCGGTGCTGCAGACGGCTGCGATCCAGGCTGCCGGAAAGTGGCAGTTCAACCCGGCGATGAAGGATGGACATGCGGTGAATGGCACGATCCAGGTTCCCGTCAACTTTTCGCTTTCGGAAACGCCGTCGTGCCAACCAGGCTTCGTGTACAAGCAAGGGAAAGGCGAGTCGTTCTCGTGCGTTCCGATACCACAGCTTTTTGTCCCGCCTGCGCCCTCCGGTGTCGGCTCGATCCCGTGATCGGTCAGGCACGACAGGCGTAACGGTGCGCAAGGACACGACGTCGTTTCCTTGAGGGATATGTAAAGGGGCGAGGCGACGATGGAGAAAACTCTGCGTCGAGTGTCGTACTTGGCAGCAACTCTCCTGCTCGCTGGATGCGTCACGCCAAAGGTCGTGGTCAAACCCCAGCCAACCACGAATCCCGAAACCAGTTACAAGTTGATCACGCCGAAGAGTGCGCCACACTACGACTTGAAGCCCGGCCAGTCGGCGACGCTGCCCGAGCCGCTGATCGGACGATTTTCACCGCCCGAATATCCATCGTCGCTCGCGTATCCCGGCATGCCGGTGGTGCGGATCAAGGCGCAACTGGTGTTCGCCTCCAGCGGCCACGTCCAAGATGTCTTCATTCTCACCGATTCGTACGCGGGCGCAGGCAAGACGCTGTTCGAGGATGCGGTGCGCAAGGCCGCAATGCGATGGGCCTTCACGCCACTGGTATTCGAGCAATCCGTCGGCGGTGGTGCAACGCCGATCACGTTCAAGCGCGAGGCAAAACCTTTCAGCTTGTGGTTCGAGTTCCGGTTCGCGATGGTCAATGGCAAGCCAAGCGTGTCCACCTCCAAGCGCGAGTAACGGGCCTTCAGCCGACGGCGGAGTCCTGGTAGTCGATCGCATGGGTGTGGTCCGGCGGCGCCGAAGGACGCAGCGCCGCCGCGATCGGCGTCGCAACTATCGTCACGACGAAGTTGGCGGCCAGAGCCAGAAGTCCGATGTAGATGCCGTAGTGCGAGCCGCCTGCGGCGAACGTGTATACGGGTTTCAGGCCCTGATGAAGCGCCAGTGCGCTGCCGAGCGCCATTCCGGCGAGCCAGCCAGCGAGCATGGCGGAAGCGCGAAACCAGCGCAGGAACAGGCCACAGATCACGGCGGGGAAAATCTGCAACATCCAGATACCGCCCAGCAATTGCAGGTCGATCGCGAACTTCGTGGGCAGGTACAGGACCGCCAGCAGCGCCCCGAACTTCACCAGCAGCGAGACGTTCTTGGCGACGCGCGATTCCTGCGCGTCCGTCAGCTTGTCGTTGATATACGGCCGCCATATGTTGCGCGTGAAGAGGTTGGCCGCGCCGATCGACATGATCGCCGCTGGTACGAGCGCGCCCAGCGCGATCGCTGCGAAACAGAAGCCGGCGAACCATGGCGGGAAACTGGCGTTGATCAGCGCCGGTACCGCCATCGAACCGTTCTTGACATCGATGTGCGCGGCCAGCGCCATGTAGCCCAGCAGCGCGACAAGGCCCAGCATCACGCTGTACACCGGCAGCCACACAGCGTTGTGGCGGATGGTGTCCGGGCCGGATGCGCTGAGCGTCGCGGTGGTCGCGTGCGGGTAGAGGAACAGGGCAAACGCCGAGCCCAGTGCCAGCGTCGCGAACGACCAGTATTGATCCGGTTTCAGCACGATGCCGGTATCGCCGCCCTTCGCGGTGATCGCCTGCTGCGCGGCATGGAACACCGCGCCGTAGCCGCCCAGCTTGATCGGGATGATCACCACGGCGGAGATCACGGTGACGTACAGCATCGCGTCCTTCACGAAGGCGATCAGCGCCGGTGCGCGTAGCCCGCTGGAATACGTGTACAGCGCCAGGATCACGAACGCGACCAGCAGCGGCGTCTCCTTGCCGATGCCAAGCACGCCGAACCCCATTGCCTCGAACACGACTTCCAGCCCCACCAGCTGCAGCGCGATATACGGCATGGTGGCGAGCACGCCGGTGATCGCGACCGCCAACGCGAGGCCGCGGCTTCCGTAGCGGCCTTCGACGAAGTCCGCACTGGTGATCCAGCCGTGCTTGCGGCACACGTTCCACAGCCGCGGCATGGTCAGGAACACGATCGGGTACACGAACACCGTGTAGGGCATCGCGAAGAAGCCGTAGGCGCCGACCGCATACACCAGCGCCGGTACCGCGATCAGCGTGTAAGCCGTGTACAGGTCGCCCCCCAACAGGAACCATGTGACGAATGTGCCGAAACGCCGGCCACCCAGACCCCATTCGGAGAGCTGTGCGAGATCGCCACGCCGCCAGCGCGCGGCAACGAAGCCAAGCACCGTCACCAGCGCGAAAAAGAACACGAACACAGCGAGCGCCGTCCAATCCAAGCGCGCCGCGCTCATGCGCGCCACCCGCGATACAGGATCCAGGTCAGCAGCGCGGCCAAGATGATCCAGGCGAACTGCCAGACGTAGAAAAAAGGAAGGCCGGCGATTTCGGGTTGCTCGCGGTTGTAGAAGGGCACCCACAACAGCGCGATGAAAGGAATCAGCAGAACCAGCGGCAACCATCGGCGCAGCTTTCGCATGCGACCTCCCTTGCCGCGAGGGTCGCGGCGATCATCATGGCATCGTATGCTGGCGCGCGTCCGGCGCCAGTGGCAAGTGCCGGACGCGCGCACGGACAACGAATCCAACAACGGGGAATCGAGACATGCCCAGCAACGTCAATCGCGGACCGCGCCAGATCTGGCGGGCACTGTGCTGGTCGCTCGCGGGGTTGCGCGAGGGCTGGCGCGTGGAGGCCTCGTTCCGTCTGGAAGTGATCCTGTTCGTGATCCTGTTTCCCGTCGGGCTGTGGCTGGGCGACGGCGCGCTCGAGAAGGCACTTCTGGCTGGCTCGCTGCTGCCGGTGCTCGCCGCCGAGTTGCTGAATTCGGGGCTCGAGGCGGTGGTCGACAAGCTGTGGCCGGATCGTCATGAAATGGCCGGGCGTATCAAGGACATGGGTTCGGCCGCGGTATTTCTGCTGATGATGAACGTGATCGTGATTTGGGCGGTGGTGCTGGGTGGGAGACTTTGGTAGCTCTGCGGGCAAGCAATCAATGGCTTCCGGGTACGGGTGGCTTTACCGTCGATGGCACTGGCTCCCGGCCAGTCTGTGATCGCGATGACGGTGCGAAGAGCATTTGCGCGCGAACCCGGCGCATGCTGCAATCACCGTCCAGACTGACAGGGAGGCTTCCTCATGCGTGCTGTCCGGCTCGTGGTTTCGGGGTTCGCGTTGCTGCTCGCCTGCGGCCTGCTGTCCGGTTGCGGTTACAACCAGATCCAGAGGAGGGACGAAGCGGTCAAGGCCGCATGGTCGGAAGTGATCAACCAGTACCAGCGCCGTGCGGATCTGGTGCCGAACCTGGTCGCAACGGTCAAGGGCTACGCCGCGCACGAAGAGCAGGTGTTTCGTGAAGTCACCGATGCCCGCGCCAAGGTCGGGCAGGTTACCGTCAACGCCGACGATGCCGCATCGCTTGCGAAATTCCAGGCCGCGCAGGGCGAATTGTCCGGTGCGCTGACTCGTTTGATGGCGGTGTCTGAGAATTACCCGAACCTCAAGGCGGACGGCCTGTTCCAGAACCTGCAGGCGCAACTGGAAGGCACCGAGAACCGCATCACCGTGGCGCGTCATCGTTACGTACTGGCGGTGCAGGACTACAACGCCTATATCCGGAGTTTCCCCGTGAACCTGACCGCGAAGGCCTTTGGTTATCAGGTCAAACCAAATTTCACGGTCGCGAACGAGGCCGCGA
Source organism: Rhodanobacteraceae bacterium (assembly GCA_050737995.1). Classification (GTDB taxonomy): domain Bacteria; phylum Pseudomonadota; class Gammaproteobacteria; order Xanthomonadales; family Rhodanobacteraceae; genus 66-474. The sequence continues at coordinate 18,641 of JBOHYR010000127.1, read as the reverse complement.
TTTCGGTGGCGCCGAAAGTGGATTTCGGAAATACGTCACCATCCGCGCCGGAACCAGTATCGGCGTCGAGCACGCATTGAGCGGCCCGTGAAATCCACGCATCGTCATCCTGCACTGTTCGCGGCGTGGCTCGCCACATGTCTGCTCGCGTTTGCCGTCGTCGCACAGGCCGATGTTGCCGTGCCCGTGCTGAAAGCGCGTGTTACCGATCTGACCGGCACGTTGAGCGCGCAACAGGCACAATCGCTCGACGCGCAGCTCGCCGCGTTGGAGACGCGCAAGGGTTCGCAGATCGTGGTGCTGATGTTGCCGACCACGCGGCCGGACGACATTGCCGACTACGCGACACGCGTGTTCGACCAGTGGAAGATCGGGCGCAAGGGTGTCGATGACGGTGTGCTCGTGGTGGTCGCGAAAAACGACCATCGCGCGATGATCGAGACCGGCTATGGGTTGGAGGGCGCAATTCCCGACGCGGCGGCTTCGCGCATCATTCGCGAGTACATGTCGCCGAAATTCAGGGTGAACGATTTCTACGGTGGCTTGAACGATGCAGTCGGAGCACTGACCAAATTGATCGATGGCGAACCGCTGCCGCCGCCCCTTCAGGGGCCGCAACGAAAATCGGGTGGCGTCGCGCACGGCAACGACTGGTTTACCGGGCTGATCGTGGCGTGGATCGTGTTGGTGTGGACGCGCGGGATGTTCTCGCGCGTGCCGCGGGTACCGCGCGCTGGCCTGGTCGGTGTCGCGACCGGTGGATTGGGATGGTTGTTCAGTGGACTGTGGCCGCTCGGTCTCGGGCTCGGCGTTATCGGATTGCTGGCCGGGTTCGCGGGCGGTGCGGGTGGAACGTTCGCACGGCGCGGAGGCTTTGGTGGCTGGGGAGGCTTCGGTGGCGGAATGGGCGGCGGCGGCTTTGGTGGCGGCGGTTTCAGCGGTGGCGGAGGATTTTCCGGCGGTGGCGGTTCGACCGGCGGTGGCGGTGCTTCGGGGAGTTGGTGATGGACGCGACACGTTGGCTCAGACACTGGTTCCATGCGCCCGCCAGCCGGGCGTTTCCGCCGGAGACAATGCAGCGCATCCAGGATGCGATCGCTGCGGGCGAAGTCAAGCACGATGGCGAAATCTGCTTTGCCGTCGAGGCGAGGCTGCCCGCGCGTTTCCTGATGGGGGGGCGCCGGGTGCGGGCGAGGGCGGAAGGCGTGTTCGGCGACCTGAAGGTCTGGGACACGGAGCGCCGCACGGGCGTGCTGGTCTACGTGCTGCTCGGCGACTACACCATCGAGATCATTCCCGATCGCGGTGTGGTGGCACGCGTGCCTGAAGGCTCGTGGGAGAAGATCATCGCGCAGATGGGCGAGCAATTCCGCAGCGAGCACTGGCAGGAAGGCGCGCTGGCCGGGATCGAGGCCACACACGCGCTGTTGGAGCTGTACCTGCCGCCGGGCCCGGGCCGGCGCGGTGAGCTGTCGAATGCGCCGGTCGTGCTGTGATCGTGGCTATTCCGCGTTCGTTACTCGCAATGCGTCCACGAGCTCGTCCGGAGACATGACCGGCGCCCTGCAACCCAAGCCTTCGCAGACATAGGCGGTACCATCATCGCCGCGCGACTCGCGCGCGGCGAGCAGTCCCGGCAATCCGCCGGATTCGCCGGAAATGATGAATGCGTCGACGGGATCTCCGCCCGGTGCGATGCCCGCGCCGCGCAAGGCGTCTTGAAGCGCCGTTCGCCATGCCGTTTGTTGCGGTAATGGACAACGCACCACGATCTGCATGCGCGGGCGCCGGAATTCGTTCAGTGCGCGCAACACGCTGGGGCAGCCGTCGGGATATTGCTGGAGCGCACCCGCTGCGGCGCGCAATGCGTGATCGGCGGTACCGAGGTACTGGGTGTTGCCGATGAGATGACCGAGCCTCAGCAACGACCGAATCGCGACGCCGTTGCCGCCTGGCACGCTGTCGTCGGTCCAGCTCCGCCCGCGTGCGAGCGGCGTGGCGTGTCGCACGGTCGAAAACCAGAATCCACCGGAGGCGCGGTCGGTAAACTTTTCGCGCAGGGCGTCGGCAATCGCGATTGCCCAATCGAGGTCGCTTGGATTGAACGCCAGCTGCATTACTTCGAGCAACGCGTCCAGCAGGAATGCGTGGTCGTCCAGGAACGCCGGGATTCGCGCCGTGGGCTCGGCGGCATTCGCGAACAGCTCGCCATCGATCCATGCCGATTCCCGCAACGCCTCGAGGGCGCGCAACGCCATGTCGGCGCAGCGCGTGTCATCGAGCAGACGCGCCGTCCGCGCGAGGCCGGCAATTGTCAGCGCATTCAACGCGGTCAGGATCTTGTCGTCGCGCGCGGGGTGCTCGCGACGCTCGCGAACGTCGAACAGTTTGCGGTGGGCGACAGCGTATTCGGCTTCGATGTTGCCCACTGCACGACCCAGTTGCCAGGCGATGTTGTCGAGCGGTGCCACGCGCAGAAGGTGCCACGCCTTGCCTTCGAAGTTGGCTGGACGATCGAGTCCGAACGCATGCTCGGCAACGGCATACATCGGACCCGGCAGTACCTTCTGCATCTGTTCGTGCGTCCACAGGTAGAACCGGCCTTCTTCTCCCTCGCTGTCGGCGCCCAATGCGCTGTAGAACGCGCCGTTCGGCGCAGTCATTTCTCGGGCGAGCCAGTCCACGATTCCGCGCACCGCTGTTGTCGATAGTCTGCGCAAGGATGGACCAGCGTCTGGCGAGATCGCAGCCCGTGCGTACAGTGGCAGCAACTGTGCGTTGTCATACAACATTTTTTCGAAGTGCGGGATCGTCCAGCTCGCATCCACGCAGTAGCGGAAGAAACCGCCGCCGAGATGGTCCTGCAAGCCGCGCATGGCCATCATTCCGAGGGTGTGGTGTGCCATCGTGCGGGCGTCGTTGCCGGATCGGGCATCGAGCAACCATTCGATCTCGGCCGCGCGCGGAAATTTGGGGGCGCCACTATTGCCGCCCCACTCGGGATCGAAACGCGCACTGACGCGCTGCAGCGCCTTGATGTTCGCGGCCTCCTCGGGCGTCGCGCCGGGGACATCGGTCTCTGAGCGCTGCATCCAGTTGCGTAATTCTTCGGCGTGCGCAAGAAACTCGTTGCGATGTGTGTCGAAATAAGTACGCACCCGTTGCAGCACCTCGGGAAATCCGGGCAGGCCGTGCCGAGGCGTCGGCGGGAAATAGGTGCCCATGTAGAACGGGGAAAGATTCTGCGGATCGAGGAATGCGGTCAGCGGCCAGCCGCCACCGCGCCCGCTCAGTGCCTGGTGCGCCAGTTGGTACACCCGATCGATATCGGGGCGCTCCTCGCGGTCGAGCTTGATATTCACGAACGATGCGTTCATCGCCGCCGCGATCGCGGCGTTCTCGAAGCATTCGTGTGCCATCACATGGCACCAGTGGCAGGCGCTGTAGCCGATCGAAAGCAGTATCGGGGTGTCGGTTTCGCGTGCTCGCGCGAGTGCCGTCTCGTCCCATGGCTGCCAGTCGACCGGGTTGCCAGCGTGCATCCGCAGGTAGGGGCTGGCGGCGGTAGCGAGGCGGTTGTTCATCGTGGTTCCCGTGGAATGTCCATCCTACCGCCACCCGGGCAAAAAGAAGCCCGGCTCGCGCCAGGCTTCCGGAACATGCCGCGATGACGATCGTTATCTCGGTGAAGTGGTCGCCGTGGATGTGGAAGTTGCCGAGGACGCCGTGTTGCCGGGCCCGATGTACCTGGCGAGGAATGCGGCGATCATGGTGAAGAGTTTTTCGTTGTTCGCTTCGGCATAAAATCCGTGCAGCTCTTTGGGCTCGGCCAGCCATTCGTAGGCCTTGTCCGCCTTGTTCAGTGCAGAACGCAGGTCGGTGGCATTCTGGTATGGGACGCGCGGATCGTCCTTGCCGTGCGCGATCAGCACCGGCACGTTGAACTTGTCGATCATGCTGACGGGCGAGATGTCATAGGCATCCTCGCGGGTACCAATGGCCTCCTTGAAGTACAAGCGTCCACCTGCGAATCGGCGGGTGTCGCTCTTGTCCATGCCGATCCGCCAATCGTAGACGCCTGCGTAGTCGATCGCGCACTTGTAAAGCTTGGGCGCCAGGATCGGCTGCATCAGCGACGAATAGCCACCGAAGCTGCCGCCGAACACGCAGATGCGGTTCGGATCGACGTAACCACGCTCGATCGCCCATTTCACCCCATCGATCAGGTCGTCCTGGATGCCTGTGCCGAATTGCTTGTAACCCGAGCGCTGGAAGTTGTACCCGCGTCCGCCCGAACCGCGGTAATTGATCTGCAGGGTGGCATATCCGCGATTGGCCAGCAGTGCCGCCCAGGGATCGAAGTGCCAGCTGTCGTTCGGGCCGATCGGGCCGCCATGCGGGATCAGCACCAGCGGCAGGTTCTTGTCGTTGCTGTCAAGCGGCAATGTGAGGAAACCCGCCAATTCGATGCCACTGCGGTTCTTGAAGCGTATCGGCATTCGGTGTGGCATCTGGCCAGGCTTGATCCACGGAAGCACCTGGTAAAGCGGACGCGCATGCATGGCTGCGCGATCGAACAGCGCGTAGTCGCCGGGGTTGCGATCACTGCCGACGCCGATCAAAAGGGTCGAGCCGTCCGTGCTGGCACCGGCCAGCGAGACGAACGCGTCCGGCTGGCCGTTCGCGAGCGCCTGTATGACCTGGGTATAAACGCTGTTGCCGAGGTACTGTACCTTCGGCCTGCCGCCTCCAGCGAATACAGCCGCGATTGGCGTGTCTGTTTCTGGATTCCACATCACGTCCGTCACGGAGGAAAACGGGTCCGAAGCAAGCACCTCGCGATTGCTCCCATCCAGGTTGCATGAGACAAGCTGGTTCGGTCCACCATCCATGCTGGAGAATGCGTACAACTGTTTGCCGTCGCGGCTGATGCGGATGGGTTCGAATACCTTGCCGACCGTGGTGTCGGGCATCTTTGTCCAGGTCTTGCCGTCGGTGCTGTAGAAGGCCACCGTATTCATCCGGGTGTCCGACCCGGAAGCGATACGTGCGACGCCCCGGTAGGGCAAGAGGTCCATGCCACCGTGATCGATTTCTCCGACCTTCACCGCGTGACCACTGTCGGCATCGACGTTGTAAAGCTCGGTTCTGCCGTATTGCCAGATGTCGCCATTGGCGCCTTCCGGCATACGCTGGAGATTCAGGAAGAAATGACCGTTGCGTTTGTGGGGAATTGCGGCAATCGATGGATAACCTTGCGGGATGTCCAACGAATTGACGTTGGAAAAAAGACCGCCGCGATGACGCAAGCTGTACAACGTCTTTTTGTGCGAACCATCGAGATCCACCGCGATGATGTCGCCGGTGCCGGACGGCGATTCCAGTGTGCCGGTCTCGCGTCCCAGCGCCATGATCAGCCGTGTATTGCTGACCCAGTGGATGTCCGCCGGCAAGTAACGCGGTGCCATGTCGAGTCGGCTCACCGGTTTGAGATCCGGCAATTGCAGCACGGCGAGCTGGTAGCTGGCGTCGGTGCTGTCGCTATTTTGGCTGACAGCGACGGCCAGGTATTTGCCATCCGGCGAAATTACCGGATTGGTCAACGTCGGATGCCTGACGAAATCTGAAATCGGCAGTTCAGCGGCGCTGGCTGCGGCGCAGAAGGTCAGGCTGGCCAGGCACAGCCTCCCGGCAAGGAGTGAAAAGCGCATCGGTGCGTCCCCTTCGTCATGAATCCCAAGGCTTGCGAGTATGCCAGCGTTCGTCGAGCCGCGCGAAACCGTCGCTTGTGGCGGCAGCGCGGTTTCCGATAACGTGGCGCGTTGGCTCCCCGGATTGCACCGTGACCGAACCTGTCGAATATCCGGCGCTCTACCTGAAACGCGGTGAAGACGCCCGCCTGCGGGCAGGGCACCTGTGGGTGTTTGCCAACGAAGTGGACGTCGCGCGCTCGCCGTTGACCTCGTTCGAGGCGGGCGCGACATGCGTGATCGTCGATGCGCGCGACAAACCGATCGGCGTCGGCTACGTCAATCCCCGTTCGCTGATCTGCGCGCGGCTGGTAGTGCGTGGTGTCGAGCATCCACTGGATGCCTCGCTGCTGACGCATCGTTTGAAGGTGGCACTTGCCTTGCGCGAGCGCCTGTCCGCAGAGCCGTTCTACCGATTGCTGTATGGCGAGTCGGACGGCGTGCCCGGTTTGACGCTGGATCGCTTCGACGACGTGATCGTGGCGCAGGCGACGACCGCGGGCGTCGAGCGCTTGAAGCCCGAGGTCGAGAGCGCCGTGCAAAAGGTATTGAAGCCACGCACGCTCGTCTGGAAGAACGACGCCGGGATCCGCGAGCTGGAGGGCTTGATGCCGTATGCCGACATCGGCTTCGGCGAGCCGCCCGGCGCCCTGCGGGTGCGTGAAGGCGGGCTCGAGTTCGCGGTCGACGCCATCGGTGGCCAGAAAACCGGCTGGTTCTACGACCAGCGCGCCAACCGCGATGTGCTGGCGCCGTTCGTGAAAGGTGCAAAAGTCCTGGACATGTTCGCCTACCTCGGAGCATGGGGCATGCGCGCGGCGGCGATGGGTGCAAGCGAAGTGGTCTGCGTGGATGCGTCGGCGTCGGCGGTGAAGCTGATCGGGGACAACGCGCGCCGCAATGGTATGCAGGATCGTGTCCGCGCCGAGCGCGCGGATGCGTTCGAGTACCTGAAAGCGTTGCGCGAAACACGCGAACATTTCGACGTGGTGATCATGGATCCACCAGCCTTCGTCAAGCGCAGGAAGGACCTGAAGGAAGGTGCGCTGGCCTATCGCCGGATCAACGAGTTGGCGATGCAGGTGCTGAGCAAGGATGGCATTCTCGTGACCTGCTCGTGCTCGTACCACATGCCGCGCGCAGCATTGCTCGACGCCGTGCAGAAGGGGGCGCGCCACCTCGACCGTAACGTGCAGGTGTTGCATCAGTTGCAACAGGCGCCCGATCACCCCGTGCATCCGGCGATTCCGGAAACCGACTAGCTGAAAGGCTTCATCTGCCACGTTCTGCCAGCTTGAGCCGCATTCTCGCGGGCGTTGCGTTTCAGGGCTTGCGAGATGAATTTGCGTCTGTGCGGGGCGCCATGCGACGGTTCACGCCTGATCCCGGATTGCGGTACCGCCGGCCGGCAATGTGCGGAGTATGCTACGCCAGCGGCATCACTCGATGACGCGCAACCAGGAGGTGTCAGATGCAATTGCCAAGCCGGAAAAGCTGGTGTGTCTGTGCCGCTGTATTGGCCACGGGGCTCGCTGTCAATGTCACTGCGGCAGCGCCATCCGAGACCGGCGATGTGGCCGCGATCAGGAACCTCGAGCAGCAATTCATGGCCGCGTTCAACGCCAAGGATGTGAACAAGATCATGGCGGTGTACGCCCCCGGCAATCAGTTGTTCGTGTTCGATGTCGGGACGCCGCGGCAGCACGTGGGCTGGGAGAGCTACAAGAAGGATTGGGAGTATGCTTTTGCCGAAAACCCGGGTCCCGCCCACTTCGAGATATCCGATCTCGCGATCACCGCGATCGGGCCGGTTGCCTACGGTCACAGCATCCAGAGCGGCTATTTCACGGACAAGCATGGAAAGCGCGATGAGATGGTGGTGCGGGTGTCCGATGTGTATCGGAAGGAACGCGGCAAATGGCTGATCGTGCAGGAACACGTCTCTGTGCCGATCGATTTCAAAACCATGAAGCCAGACATGATGTCCAAGCCGTAAACCGGCGCAAAGTCGCGGTCCGGCGCAGCAGATCGCACGATCCGGCCCGCATTTTATCGCGGCATCCTTTTCGGTGGGACGAAAACTTGATGTCGAGTTCGCGGTCGGCTTGTGCGTGGCGATCGGCTGTCGAGGATCGTCTCGCATGGCCGATGCGCTAAGCTAGTGGGTCTTCCGTCACCGTCGCGGGCTCATGGCGCACCCCTTCTTCGTCGATATCGATCCCGTCGCTTTCCACATCTTTTCTTTCGGGGTGCGTTGGTACGGGTTGATGTACCTCTGCGGTTTCATTGCCGGCCTGGCGCTCGGCGAATACCGGCGCAGGCGCGGACGGCTGGCGGTCGATCGCGATTCGTTTCTCGACCTCGCGTTCTATTGCATGCTCGGGGTCATCGTCGGCGGTCGTATCTGGTACATGTTGACCTATCAACCGATCCGTTGGATATGGACCGATCCTCTGCAACTGTTCCAGGTTTGGGATGGCGGCATGTCGTTCCATGGCGGGTTGCTGGGCGTGCTGGTGGCGAGTCTGTGGTGGTGGTGGCGACGCCGCGCAACGGTGGTGCATTATTTCGACGTGGTGGATTTCGTGGCGCCGCTGGTGCCGATCGGGCTGGGCCTCGGCCGACTTGGCAATTTCATCAACGGCGAGCTGTGGGGCAAGATCACTGACAAGCCATGGGGCATGATTTTCCCGCACGCGCTCCAGGAAAACCCTAGATTCGCCGGCATGACTGTGGCGCAATTGCACGCGCTGTATCCGTCCGGAGTGCTGGACGCGTACGCGCGCCAGCCGTCCGAGCTCTACGAATTTTTCCTGGAAGGCGTGGTGTTGTTCACCGTGTTGTGGGTGTTCTCGATCAAGCCGCGTCATCGTTACGCGGTGTCCGGCCTGTTCGCACTGCTGTATGGCTGCTTCCGGTTCGCGATCGAATTCGTCCGCGAGCCCGACGTCCAACTCGGCTATCTGCTGCACACCGGCTGGCTGACCATGGGTCAGGTGCAATCGGTCCCGCTGATCGTGGTCGGCTTGATCCTTCTGTGGATGTCGAGACGCGCGCCGGTGGTCGAGCCACGACCCGTTGCGGCTACAACCACTTCGCGCGCTTGAGCACGATAAACAGCGTGACACACACGGCGATCGTGAAAGCGATGATGGCAGGGTAGGCGTAGCGGTTGGCGAGTTCGGGCATGTTGTGAAAGTTCATGCCGTACCAGCTCGCCAGCAGCGTCGGTGCGGCGAGCAGCGCGGCCCAGCCGGCGAGGCGCTTCACGACCTCGTTCTGGCGCACGGTGATCAGCGACAGGTTCACGTTCATCGCTGCGCCGAGCATCTCGCGCATCGAATTGATCGCGTCGCTGACCCGGGTGACATGGTCCTGCACGTCGCGAAAGTAGGGTCGCACTTCGTCGCGGATGACTTCGGGGTGCAGCCGCACCAGCTGGCCCAGGATGTCTTGCAGCGGCGTCGCGGCGAGCTTCAGGGTCAGCAGTTCGCGTTGCATGTCGTACAGCCGATGAGTAACTTCGCGGTTGGCGACCTCGCCGAACACGTCGTGTTCCAGTTCCTGCAATTCCTGCTTGAAGTCCTGCACGATCGGCAGGTAGTTGTCGACGATGAAGTCGAGGATCGAGTACAGCGCGTAGCTTGGGCCCAGCGCGAGATACTCGGGCGTCTGTTCGCATCCCCGGCGCGCTGGTACGTAGGAAAGCGAAGCGCCATGGCGGACGGTCAGCAGATAGCGCTTGCCAATGAAAATATGGGTTTCGCCAAAGGCAATGGTACCGTTGGTGATTTGCGCGGTCTGCGCGACGATGAACAGCGAATCTCCGTAGGCCTCGATCTTGGGGCGCTGGTGGGCAGTATGCGCGTCCTCGACCGCGAGTTCGTGCAGCCCGAATTCGCCCCGCAACTTTTCCAGCAAAGGCTCATCCGGTTCGACCAGACCGACCCACACGAACCCGTCCGGTTGCGCGAGAAAATCGCTGATCTCATCCAGCGTGATATCGCGGATCTTGCGGCCATTGGCGCCGTAGGCGGCGCAATTGGCGACGGATTGAACGTTGGGAGCGTTGTCCATGTCCCGATTATGCGGGAACCGGACTTCGCGCGCGCATTGCACCAAACCGCATCAGCCACAAACCTATCAGCAGCCCCAGCCATGCAGGCAATCCAAACAGGATCCATGGCAGGTTGTATTGCGGGAACCACGGCAGCAGCTTCGAGACCAGCGCGAACACGGCCAGCAACGCAAGCAGCGCCGCGACCCACAAAGTGAATTGCGAAGTGCACGCGCCGGGCTTGCGCAGGCGCAGCAGACCGGGAATCAGCAGCCAGGCAACGGGATTGAACAACCACAGGTTTTCGTTGGCCCATGCCGCGCGATGCGCGGTGGCGAACCACAGGATCAGCAGCGAAGCACCGACCATGCCTGCCAGCAATGTGTAGAGGGCGCCGACGACCGCGAACCACCAGCGGTCGACGTCGTATTGGTGGCGAAGGGCAGCGGCGGCCACGAAGGCGACGCCCAGGACCAATCCCGCGATCAGCAGCGGCCAACGGAGGTCGGGCGGTTCGGCGGGTGGCGACGGCAGGCGTTGCGGCGACAGCACGATCTCCGAAGCAACGAGAGGTTGCCCATCGGCGCCGTGTGCATTGCGCAGATCGCGCATCAGCAGTGCTGGCAGGAACGCGCCGATCCATTGCGTCAAAGGCTGGTCGGCGTAAGGGCCGAGACCGAGATCCAACAGGTACATCAGCCATGGCTGTCCCGACATCAGCCGGTCGGTTTCGCTGCGGTAGGTCTCGTCGCCGGATGCCGGACCGCCGAGTTGTTTGCGCAGCGCACCACCGAGCACGTTGTTCAGGGCATCGCGTACACGGGTCGTGCAGTTGTCGGCGAAGTAGCGATACCGATAGCGAGAATTTTGCGGTTGCACGTTCCAAACCAGAAAATCGCGCAAGGCCGACCGTTGTGCCGGTGTCAGATTCAGGCGCTGGTCGGTGATCGAGCGGCCCTCGCCCGAGTATTCCTCGATGTCGTCAGCGGACGGCCAGGCAGCAGCGCGGTAAATCATGATGCCGCGCGCGAAGTTGAGATAAAAATCCTTCTGGTTGAAGTCGAACGTGCCGTAGTTGAAGGCGTACGACTCGCCGCTTGCGGTGTCGGTGATCACCAGCGCGTCGTGGCCGAAGCGCTCCCAGTACACCGCGCCGGGTCCGTAGGTGTACAGGTCCACACGCAGGTCCGCGCCGGGGGCGTCAACCACACCGGCAAGGGCGGCGAAGGGCAGCCATGCAATCAACAACGCCAACGCCAGCGGAAGCAATCGCGCGAGTACCGGCACTATATGTGTAATCGACTGATGTGATGTTTTCGGCAGCAATGGTGGGTCTACGCGGCACGGCAATGGCGCATGATGGCGTGATTTGTGTGCAGAAGGAATAACTTTGACCTCGTCATTCCGGACCAGCCCACGCTGTTTGCTGTCATGACCCGACTGCGTTTGCAGGATTGCAAACGCTGACGCCGGCAGTGGCCTGAAGGTCGAGCGTCAAGGACGGTGCGAGCCTGTTCGGCTTGACCCGTGTGTCTCGTACCTTGACGTGGATTCCGGATCGCCGCTGCGCGACGTCCGGAATGATGAAAAGGCTGATGGAGGCTGTCCCGAATCCGGGGTCCGACTTTCTAAGCCGCTTCTTGCTTGCGCACACGGAATTGCAGCACCCGCCGGTCGTCGGCCCGGGTGACGTCGAATGCGTATTCGCCCAGCGCCGCCGTTTCACCGGGATCGGGCAGGTGGCCGATTTCGGCAGTGACGAGGCCGCCGATGGTGTCGTATTCCTCGTCGGAAAACCTGGTCTGGAAGTGTTCGTTGAAATCCTCGATCGGGGTCAATGCATCGACCAGGACGCTGCCGTCGGGTTGCGCCAGGATCAGTTTCGGGGGCGCCGCATCGTCGTGCTCGTCATCGATTTCGCCGACGATTTCCTCCAACACGTCCTCGATGGTAACGAGCCCCGCCACGCCACCGTACTCGTCCACCACCACCGCCATGTGGTTGCGCGAGCGGCGAAATTCGGCCAGCAACACGTTGAGGCGCATGGACTCGGGGATCATCACTGCATGGCGCAGCAGCGCACGCACGTCGAGCGCACCGACCTGATCGTGTCGCAGCAGGTCCTTGGCGAGCAGGATGCCGAGGATCTCGTCCTTGTCCTCGCCATGCACCGGAAAACGCGAGTGCCCCGATTCGATGACCGTGTCGAGGATTTTCGACAAGTCGTCATCGATGTCGATCATGACCATTTGCGCCCGCGGCACCATCACGTCGCCGACCACCATCTCGGTGACGCGGATCGCGCCTTCGATCATGGCGTAGGTTTCGCCGGTCAGCAGGCCGTTGGTCTGCGCGTCACGCAACTCCTCGAGCAGTTCCTCGGGGTTGCGGGGTTCGCCGGAGAGCAGGTGGCCCAGACGGTCCCACAACGAACGGTGGGCGGGGCCGGTAGTACTGGGGGGTTCTGCGGACATAAGGGGAAACACGTCCCCTTAGGGGCGGGTCGTAAAGTTTAACGGAAATCCATCAAGGATGTTGGGGGCAGGCCTGCTCGCGATCGCAGCCGCACTCCTAGGAATTCCGGTATGGATCGGCGATTCCGAGCGTGGCCAGGATGCGCGTCTCCAGCGTCTCCATCCGTGCGGCATCCCTGTCGTTCTGATGGTCATAGCCGAGAAGGTGCAATACGCCGTGCACGGTCAGGTGTGCATAGTGGTCGCGTGGCACCTTGTGTTGCTCGCGCGCTTCGCGGGTAACGACCGGCGCGCAGATCACCAGGTCGCCGAGCAGCAGCGATGGGATGCCGCGAGGCAGCTCCGCCGGGAAGGACAGTACGTTGGTGGCGTAATCCTTGCCACGGTAGCGATGGTTCAACGACCGGATCTCACGCGCGTCGACAATGCGGATCGACAACTCGGCGGCTTTGTGATGACTTGCTGTGACGAGCGCGGCGGCCACACAGTGCCGAAAGCTGGCCACCGCCGGGATGCCGCGACGCGCGATGGCGTATCCCACGTGAACCACGGGATTGGGAACCCGGGATTCCGGATTTGAAAAACCTGAGATTTGGCGAATTCTGGACATGTAACTGGAATCGGATCCCGATGTGAGTACTCAGTATGCGTCGCCGCTTTTCTCGCGCGTATCGTATCCAGCGCCCCGCGCGCGGGATCTCCCATTCCCATCCTCGGCTTCTTCCTCCACTTTTTCGTACGCCCGCACGATCTTGGCCACCAGCGGATGGCGCACCACATCGCGCGCCGTGAAGAAGGTAAAGCTGATGCCTTCCACGTCGCGCAGCACTTCGATCACGTTGCGCAGGCCCGAGCGCGTGCTGCGCGGCAGATCCACCTGGGTCACGTCGCCGGTCACCACGGTTGTGGTGCCGAAACCGATGCGGGTCAGGAACATTTTCATCTGCTCGACCGTGGTGTTCTGTGCCTCGTCGAGTATCACGAACGAATCGTTGAGCGTGCGCCCGCGCATGTAGGCGAGCGGCGCGATCTCGATCACGCTGCGTTCGATCAGGCGCGCGACCCGGTCGAACCCCAGCATTTCGTACAACGCGTCGTACAGCGGGCGCAGGTACGGATCGACCTTTTGCGCCAGATCGCCCGGCAGAAATCCGAGCTTCTCGCCGGCCTCGACCGCGGGCCGCACCAGAATCAGCCGCTGCACGCGGCCGGTTTCCAGCGCCTCGACCGCGCTCGCGACCGCAAGCCAGGTTTTGCCGGTACCGGCGGGACCGATACCGAAATTGAGGTCGTGGGTTGCGATCGCGTGCAGGTAGCGCACCTGGTTCGGGCCACGCCCGCGGATGGCGCCACGTTTCACCTTGATCACGACTTCCTGCGCGCCTTCGGCCAGCTTTTCTGCAAGCGCGTCGACACCGGCCTCGGACAGTCGCAGGTTGAGCGCACGGCCGTTCAAGGTTTCGTGTTCGGTCGCCGCATACAGTGTGCGCAGCACGCGTTCCCCGGATTTCACGGCGGCGTCTTCGCCGATCAGCCGGAACACGTTGCCGCGGTTGTTGATCTCGACCCCGAGCCGCATCTCGATCTGCCGCAGGTGTTCATCGAACGGCCCGCACAGGTTGGCGAGGCGCTGGGTGTCGTCGGGTTCGAGGGTGAAATCGTGCTGGACCGGCGAGTCGGTCATGCAGCTTCGGCGACGCGCGCGCGCAGCGAATTGGTCAGCGCCACGGTAATCGTCACGTCCACGAATTGCCCGATCAGGCGCCTATCGCCGGCGAAATTGACCTGCCGCATGTTTTCCGTCTTGCCGGTCAATTCGTTCGGATCCTTCTTCGACGGACCGGTGACAAGGATGCTCCGCACGCTGCCGACCATCGCTTCGCTGATCTTCGCGGCGTGAGCGTTGATCGTTTCCTGCAGGCGTGTCAGACGCGCGTGCTTGACCGTATCGGGCGTTTCGTCGTGCAGGTTCGAGGACGGCGTGCCAGGACGGCGCGAGTAAATGAAGGAGAAGCTCTGGTCGAAACCGACGTCCTCGATCAATTGCATGGTCTTCTCGAAATCCGCACCGGTCTCACCAGGAAAACCGACGATGAAATCGCTGGAAATGCAGATGTCGGGGCGCACCGCGCGGAGCTTGCGGATCTTCGACTTGAATTCGAGTGCCGTGTAACCGCGCTTCATCATTGAAAGAATTCGATCGGATCCCGATTGAACAGGCAGATGCAAAAAGTTCGCTAGCTTGGGCACGTCCCGGTAGGCCTCTACCAGCGAATCGGAAAATTCCAGCGGGTGCGAGGTGGTGAACCGGATCCGGCCAATCCCGTCGATCTCCGCGATCGCGCGGATCAGCAGCGCGAGGTCGGCGGTGCCGCCGTCGAACATCGGTCCCCGATAGGCGTTGACGTTCTGGCCGAGCAGGTTCACTTCCCTGACACGCTGCCCGGCGAGCGACGCGATTTCCGCCAGAATGTCATCGAACGGACGGCTGATTTCCTCGCCGCGGGTGTAGGGCACCACGCAGAATGAACAATATTTGGAACAGCCTTCCATGATCGACACGAACGCGCTGGGGCCTTCCGCGCGCGGTTCGGGCAGGCAGTCGAACTTCTCGATTTCCGGAAAGGAAATGTCAACTTGCGGTTGGCCGCTCGCGCGTCGTGCGTCGATCAATTCCGGAAGGCGGTGCAGGGTTTGCGGCCCGAACACCAAGTCCACGTACGGCGCGCGCTCGACGATCGCCGCACCTTCCTGCGAGGCCACGCAGCCACCCACGCCTATCAGCACCTCGGGATTCGTTGCCTTGAATTCCCTCCAGCGACCGAGCTGAGAAAACACCTTCTCCTGCGCCTTCTCGCGAATCGAGCAGGTGTTCACAAGGATCACGTCGGCCTCGGCCACGTTGTCCGTGCGCACCATTCCGCGCTCGGCCGCGAGTATCTCCTCCATCTTGCGGGAGTCGTACTCGTTCATCTGACAGCCGTGGGTCTGGATGAAAAGCTTTCCAGAAACGGGTTTTCCAGCGGCTTTGGCGGGAACCGGGGTATCGGCCATGGGGGAGGGAAGAAGCAACGGAGCGCATCATTGTAATGGCGATGAAGGGTTTGATGACCGAGGCCGCCGGGCTGCCGCCCTCTCGGCCAACCTCGAGTTGTGCCGGATCATCCCGAACTGGAACCGGACGATGTTCTGTATCCCGTCGTGTGAGCCGTAACGCGTTATGTGAAGGCCGCGCTTGGCATTCAGGGCCTGCGGGGGCACACTGCGACCCCATGGACGCCACATTCCGCCCGGGGGCGCGCGGCGGTCGGCGAGCGTTGCCCCAACCGGACTCGACCCGCGTCGCGCGGGTGGGCATCGTGTGCGTGTTGTTGCTGGCGTCGGCGTGGGCCGGTCCGGCGGCAGCAAGCGTCTTGTATCGCTGTGTCGGTCCCGGCGGCGAAGCGGCTTTTGTCAGTCACACCGAAGGTTACCGACACTGTCAGCAGGTTGGGGCCTGGAGCACGCGCTCTGCGTACCCGATGACTGCGAGCGAACACAGGGTTTCCCAGCGCAAGCGCGACCAGCCGAGCGGTACGGTGCTGCCCGGCAAACCGCCGAAGGCGGTCAAGGCCAATCCGGCGGTGCTTAAAGTCATGCCGCTCGGTGAGGACGATGCCATTCGGGTACAAAAGTTGACGCGGCCGCAGATCTGGCAACCGCTGCCGGTCGTCATCATGAATTCGCTGGGTGGGCGGTTGCTGCCGCGCCTGCTCGGCGTAGCGACGCCGGCACCTCCGCCGGCGTCCCCGATACCGGTTTCCGGCGCAACGCTTCCCGCTCCTGCGGCGACCGCCGCGATTCCGTTGAAACTGGAAGCTGACGCGCCCAAGCCGCCGCGACATGGCGCGGTGTACCGCGTCGTCCAGAAAAACGGGACGCTGCTGTACACCAACATCGCATCGCTGGCGAAAGGCCGTGACGCGAAGAAGTTGTTCACCTATATCGTCGAGTGCTACGCCTGCAATGTGCATTCGACTGTCGACTGGAATACGGTGCCGCTGCATCTGGCGGAGTATGGCGATGACGTCCGCGCAGCGGTAAAGCTGACCGGCGTCAACGCGGCGCTGCTGCGTGCGATCATCCACGCCGAATCGGGGTTCAACTCGCGCGCACTCTCGTACAAGGGCGCGCAGGGATTGATGCAATTGATGCCGGGCACAGCGTTCGAACTGGGCGTGGGCGATGCCTTCGATCCCGCCGAGAACATCAGCGGCGGCGCGCGCTATCTTGCGATGTTGCTGCACGATTACCACGGCGACGTGAAGCTCGCCGCCGCAGCCTACAACGCCGGCGAGGGCGCGGTATCGAAGTATGGTGGCGTACCGCCGTACGCCGAAACGCAGGTGTACGTGAAGCGGGTGGCGCTGCTCTACCAGCGTTATCGCAAGGCGTTGGCCGGAACGGGGTCGACGTTCGTCGCGGCTGGCGTCGAGTGAGGCTCAGCGCCTCAGTTCGGAGGTAAGTACCGGCGCGATCGCTTCCACGATTTGACCCGCCACCATGTGGTTGGCGGCGATCAGGTTGCCCGATTCGGGCAGGCCGTCCCGGCCCGTCAGGTCGCAATAACGACCACTGGCTTCGCGCACCAGCAGACAGCCTGCTGCCATGTCCCATATCTTCAGGCCGGTTTCGAAATAGCCGTCCAGGCGTCCGTTCGCAGTCCATGCGAGGTCCAGGGCCGCCGAGCCGGTGCGGCGGATGTCCTCGGCTCGCTTCAGCAGTTCTCGGGTCATGCCGAGCTGGGCGTCGAGGTGCCGGCGCTCGCGGTAGGGGAAACCCGTCGCGAGCATGGCGCCGTCGAGGGTTTCGCGCTTGCTGGTGCGGATGCGTCGGTCGTTGAGGAACGCGCCATCGCCTTTGCTGGCGGTATAAATCTCGTTGCGCAGCGGATCGAGGATCACCGCGTGGATCGGTTCGCCGCGATCGAGCTGTGCGATCGAGACTGCGAAGTGCGGAATTCCGCGAAGGTAATTGTGAGTGCCATCGAGCGGATCGACAGCCCAGGTGAAGCGGGCGCCGGCCTTGCCGGAGGTGCCGGTTTCCTCGCCGAGGATGGCGTGGTCCGGGTATGCGCGGCGTAGCTCGCGCACGATCTCGGCCTCGGCCTGGCGATCGATCTCCGAAACGAAATCGAGGTGGTGTTTCTCGATCACGGTCACGCTGTCGAGACGGTTCATGTATCGCAGGATCACGCTACCCGCGGCGCGCGCGGCACGGATCGCGACTGTGACGGCGGGTCGGGCCATGGCGAGGGGTTCCAGAAACTTGAAAAAGAACGCGCCGCAGGGGGCGGCGCAGCTCGGAGTTTAGCAGCGCAGCCGTGCGGGCGTTACCCTTTCGCGATGAACCAGTCCACCGCCACCGTTCCGCCTGCGCCGCAATCGATACGCTTCGTGCTTTCGCGCACCTCGCACCCCGGCAACATCGGCGCGGCCGCACGCGCGATCCGCACGATGGGTTTCTGGCGAATGACCCTCGTGGCGCCGCAGCGTTATCCCGATCCGCAGGTGACGGCGATGGCAGCCGGCGCCGATGACGTGCTTGCGCACATGGGTGTCACGGATAGCGTGACGGCGGCGGTCGCCGACTGCACCCGCGTATATGGCCTTTCGGCGCGCCGCCGCGGCGTCAACCTGCCCGAGCTCGATCCGCGCGCTGCTGTGGCGGAAATCGCGCCGCTGGTCCAGCGAGGGACGGAAGTGGCGTTGTTGTTCGGCAACGAGCGTTCCGGTCTCGACAATGAAGAGTTGTCGATATGCCATGCGATGGTGCGGATTCCAAGCGTCGAGGAGTTCTCTTCGCTCAACCTCGCACAAGCCGTACAGGTCATGGCGTGGGAATTGCGCGTGGCTTTGCTTGGCAAGGTTCCGGTGCCGGCTGTGGCTCAGGACACGCCAGCGGCCGCCGATCAGATGGAGCGATTCTTCGAGCACCTGTTCGCGACGCTGGATGCCATCGATTTCCACAAGGGTCGATCGGCCACGACCATCGAACAACGCCTGCGCCGGCTGTTTCACCGCGCGCTGCCCGACGCGCGGGAACTCAGGATCTTGCATGGTGTGCTCGCAGATGCCGAGCGGATGGCGCGGCTGGCAAAGAGTCGCGGCGGTGGAAGGTAGTCGAGTGGGCGCAGGCGAAACCTGCAGCGCCCGCGGGTATGCGAGAAGCGGAATTCAGAACTTGGCTACTGTCGACGGCGGATTCAACTGGTGGATGCAACACACTGGAAGCTGCCATGGCAGCAGGAGTGTTGCAGATGCATTACCGGAAGCGGATCTATTACTCAGAGACACAGCAGTCGTTGATGTGGGATCGCTG
>JBOHYR010000126.1:0-3548 GCA_050737995.1 Rhodanobacteraceae bacterium | reverse complement strand
TCGTCCCAGGATTCGTTCAAGTTGTCGACGACGCGCTGGCCGTGCAACCGGAACGTATGGGCCAGCCACATGATCAATGCCGAGAAGATCGCGATGACGACGATGCCGGACGCCAGTCCGAGCAGCCCCAGATTGCCGGCGTGCTGCGTCATTTCCGGATAGCGGCCCAGCCAGCTGATGAGGGCAAGCCCGCCCAGCCAAGGCAAGACCCAGAAGCCGGCTCGGAAATCCATGCGCGGCGTGTGCTCGCGCTGCACCGTTTCGTGGATGGCAAAGATGACATAACCGAGCAGTACCGCGGCCATCAGCTTCCACACGATATCCCATCCCGACCAGAACACAATCAGGTTGGACGACAGGAACGCGAGGTAGGGAATAATCCATCCACCACCCAATCGGAACGGACGCTTCTGATCGGGCAATTCCCGGCGCAGCGCCATCAGTACCACGGGCCCTGATCCGAACGACAGTACCGTGGACGAGGTAACGAATCCGACCAGCTTCTGCCACCCGGGAAACGGCAGGAAGAAGATCAGTCCCACGAAGAAACATAGGATCACGCTGACCCACGGCACGCCGCGCGCACTGACCTTCGCTAGCGCGGATGGTGCATTGCCGTTGCGGCCCATCGCGTAGGAAACGCGTGCGGTGATGGTGGTGTAGATGAGGCCGGTATCGGCGGGCGAAATGAACGCGTCGATGTAAAGCAGCAATGCCAACCAGGTCAGTCCAAGCGTCGTCGCCAGTGTCGCCAGCGGGCCGAACGCCAGCGCCTTGCCGCCGATGCCGCCACTGAAGGTGGTGCCGATGTGTGACCAGCCGTGTGCCAGCGCCGATTCCGGCAGTGCGCCGATGAAGGCGATCTGAAGCGCAATGTAGATGATCGCGCACAGGATCAGTGAACCCAGGATCGCGATCGGAACATTGCGCTGCGGGTTGTCGGTTTCACCGGCGAGGTTCACGCCCTGCCGGAACCCGAGATACGAAAACACGATGCCTGCGGTCGCGATCGCGGAGAACACCCCGTGCCAGCCCAGCGGCAGGAACCCTCCGTGGGCGGGGTGCGCGAAGTGGCCGAAGTTGAAGCCCGCACTCAAGAATGCCACCACCACGACGCAGATGATCGCGATTTTCCACCACACCAGCACGTTGTTGAGCCGCGCAAACCAGCGGATGCCGACCATGTTGATCAGGCTGAACAGCAACATCAGCCCGGCGGCGACGGCGTAGCCAGGCACGGTCAATACCGGAACGCCGCCCTTCATCACCTGCAGCCACGGCAGGTAATTGGCCCCGTATTGCAGGGCCGCTTCGACTTCGATCGGTGCGGTCGAGGCGGCCGCCAGCCATGTGATCCAGCCTGCGGTGTAGC
This sequence comes from Rhodanobacteraceae bacterium, assembly GCA_050737995.1. Classification (GTDB taxonomy): domain Bacteria; phylum Pseudomonadota; class Gammaproteobacteria; order Xanthomonadales; family Rhodanobacteraceae; genus 66-474. The sequence goes on along the minus strand of JBOHYR010000126.1, from coordinate 2,176 downwards.
TCGCGAAGGAGCCGAATGCGAAATGCGGAAAACGCACCACGCCACCGGAGACCGGAAACATCGTCCCGAGTTCGGCGTAGGTGAGGCCGATAAACAGGATCATGATGGCGCCGATCAGCCACGAGAGGATCGATGCAGGTCCGGCCTGCTCGGCGGCGTTCATCGCGCCGAACAGCCAGCCCGAACCGATGATCGAGCCGACAGCGGTGAATAGCAGGCCGATTACGCCGACATGACGTTTCAGGCGGCGGTCGTCACCAGCGGGCTGCTGGGCGGAGGGTAGGGACATGGCGGGTTCCTTGATCCACTCGCGTGCGGGAAACTTGCTGCGGGCGACAGCCTGTGCTTTTCACGGCGAGGCCGATATGTGAAGGGAACGCGCCAGCCACTGACGCGCGATGGCAGGTGCCGATCATCAATGCGTAGCCGTATCAGCGCAAGTCCGGATTGGACCGCCTCGTCCGCCACTTGCGGCTCGCGGCCGATTGCCCCAAAGTCCGCAAACCCCCGCCAGCGCGGGATGCCAGTGAAAGGGGTGCAGCCATGCTGTGGCAGAAGGGCCGTTCCAGCGACAACGTCGAGGAAGCCACCGGTGGCGGCGGGGGCGGGGGCGGTGGATTTGGCAGGATCCACCTCGGACTCGGCGGCACCATCATCGCGATCATCATCGCCATGATTTTCCCGTCCACGCGCGGGTTGATTTTCGGCCTGCTGGGCGGAAGCGGCGGCGAAATGGCACCGTCCAGCTCACCATCACAGACCGCGCAGGTCGACACCCGCGACCCGCAGGTGCAATTCGTCAGCAAGATCCTCGGCAGCACCGAGGATGTGTGGGCCGCGTATTTTCGACAAATGGGCAAGACCTATGTCGATCCGAAACTGGTGCTGTTCCAAGGGCAGGTCGGTACCGCGTGCGGTGGCGCGTCGGCCGCGGTCGGGCCGTTCTATTGCCCTGGCGACAAGCGCGTGTACCTCGATCTCGATTTCTTCCAGGAACTCGCAACGCGCTTCAAGAGCAACAGCGACTTCGCGCGCCTACGTGATCGCGCACGAGATCGGCCATCACGTGCAGGACCAACTCGGCATCATGGACACGGAACAGCAACTCGCGCAGCGTGGCGAACCGATGCAGGGCGCGAGCGGATTGTCGGTGCGACTCGAATTGCAGGCCGATTGCTTTGCAGGCGTATGGGCCAACCGCTCACAGCAACAGTTGCAGTGGCTGCAACCGGGCGACGTCGATAGCGCGTTGAATGCCGCATCGCAAATCGGCGACGACACCCTGCAACGCGAGGCGCGCGGCACCGTGGTCCCCGATTCCTTCACCCACGGCACCTCCGCGCAGCGGGTGAAATGGTTCAAGACCGGCTTCCAGTCCGGCGACATCAACGCCTGCGATACCTTCAAAGTGCAGACGTTGTGACGGCAGCGCGTTGAGCTTCGCTGCGCTCAACCCAATTTACGGGTTGGTGTGTAGGTTGGGCTGACCCCGGAGTTTTTCCGGGGGAAGCCCAACAAGAATGAGCACAAGATCCGCGCCTGTGGCAGGCTTTACCCATGCGCTATCGCAGAGTCGACGTCGCCGGAGGGACGTACTACTTCACGGTCAATCTCGCTGATCGGTCATCGTGTCTACTGGCCGAACGCATCGACGAGTTGCGCGCTGCAGTGCGAGTCGTGAAGCAGCGACATCCGTTCGAGATCGTGGCATGGGTCGTGCTTCCCGAGCACATGCACGCCATCTGGACGTTGCCGGATCACGACGCCGGCTTCGGTAGCAGGTGGGGCTTGGTAAAAAGCGGTTTTTCGCGTGCGGTGCCGCCAACGGAAACAGAGATAGTTTCGGCATCACGGTCGCGCAAGCGAGAGCGCGGCATCTGGCAACGACGGTTCCGGGAACATCTGATTCGAGATGAAGCCGATCTTCAACGGCATGTGGACTACGTGCACATCAACCCCGTCAAACATGGGCACGTCACGCGCCAGTGAGTGGCCGTATTCGTCGATTCACAGTTTCATCGAACGTGGATGGTTGGCGGAGGATTGGGCGTGCAAGCCCGGCACGGTCTACCTCGGCGGGGAGCGCGAATGATTGGCACATATCTGTTGGGCTTCGCGGTGCTCAGCCCAACCTACCCATGCTCCCTCGTAGGTTGGGCTTCCGCCGGGTGAAGCC
>JBOHYR010000125.1:0-30446 GCA_050737995.1 Rhodanobacteraceae bacterium | reverse complement strand
CTGCTGGACATCGTGCTCGGCACCGACCTTTCCCCCACCCAACGCGAATATCTGGTCACCGCCAACGCCTCGGCCAAGGAACTGCTGCGCATCGTCGACGACATCCTCGACTATTCCAAGGCCGAAGCCGGCAAGCTCAAACTGGAATCGGTCAGCATCAACATCCGCGACCTGCTGGACAGCGTGAAGCGGCTGCTGGACAAACCTGCCGAAGCCAAGGGCCTGGCGATGCGCGCGGTGGTCGACCCTGACGTGCGTCCCGTGGTGCGCGGCGATCCCATGCGCATCCGCCAGATCCTGACCAACCTGATGGGCAATGCGATCAAGTTCACCCAGCGCGGCGGCGTCTCGGTGCGGGTCAGCCGACGCAACGAAACCGCAACCCAGCATGAACTGCTGTTTGCGGTGCGCGACACCGGCATCGGCCTTGCCGCCGATGCGGCGGCGCGGCTGTTCCAGCCGTTCACGCAGGCGGATGCGTCGGTGACGCGTCGTTATGGCGGCACCGGCCTGGGCCTCACCATATGCAAGAAGTTGGTCGACCTGATGGGCGGCCGGATTGGTGTGCGTTCGGAGCCCGGGCGCGGATCGGTGTTCTGGTTCACCATCCCGTTCGAGAAGGCCCCTGGTGACATTGTCGGCCCCCAGAAGCACCTCGCCGGCGCGCGCACCTTGCTCGTCGCGAGTCCACAGCGCGCACACAGCATCGTGCCGGTGCTTGCCACGCTGGAGCTGGACACCACCCAAGTCGCGGATACCGTCAGCGCGCTGAGCCGTGTGCGCCAAGCGGCCCCACTCGGCAAGACCTTCAGTTTCGATCTGCTGCTCATTGACGCCGACAGCGTGACGGGCGATATCGCCCAGCTCTTGCGCAACATCCTGGCCGACCGTCAGCTGAATTCTCTGCGATTGCTCGCGCTGGGCCTCGACAGCGCACCGGACCCGAGGGTCATCGTCGCCCCGACGCGTGCCGACGACTCCGCGCTGCGACAAGGGGTGCGCAGCGCGTTCGGAATGACGCCGCCGGCGCGAGCACAGCCGGTGTTGAGCGTTCCCGCACTGCCTGCGGTCGCCGTTGAGGACAACGTGCCACTCACCGGCAAGGTGCTGCTGGTCGAGGACCATCCCGTCAACCAGAAAGTCGCCCAGAAACTGCTGGAACGGCTCGGCCTGACCGTGGACGTCGCCGAAAATGGTGAGGTGGCGCTCGACAAGCTGCGTGAACGGCCTTACGCCATGGTGCTGATGGACTGCCAGATGCCCGTGCTCGACGGTTACAGCGCAACCAGACGCTTGCGAGAAATCGAGGGCGAGCAGCGCAAGCCGCGCACCCCGGTTATCGCGATGACCGCGCACGCGATGTCCGGCGACCGCGAGCGCTGCCTGCAGGCCGGCATGGACGACTACCTTGCCAAGCCGCTCGACCGCCAGCTTCTGGCACAGACTCTGGTGCGCTGGATGCAGCATTCTTCCTCGGCCGCCGCCCCCAAAACGGCCAGCGGACCCGCTCACACCGTCGTACCCACCAACAATCCGGAAGCCCTCGCACCCGCCATGCATACGCCGCCGCCCCCCGACACCCTGGATACCGCAACCCTGGTCGATCTCGAAGACATCATGGGTGATGAACTGGTCACCCTGGTGGATGCCTACCTTCGCGACGGTGATGTGCGCCTGCGCAACCTGCGCGAGGCGGCTGATCGCGGAGACAGTGGGGAAGTGGGCAAGCTCGCGCACTCGCTCAAGTCGTCCAGCGCGAACCTCGGTGCGATGCCGCTTGCGAACCGCGCGCGCCAAGTGGAAGAAGCAGCCCGCAACGGCACCCTCGCCAACCCAGGCGACAGCGTCGCTGCGCTGGAAAAGCTCTACGCGAATGCCGCGAGCGCGCTGCGGCAGCGTTACAGACGACCCTGAGACGCCGCGGTCGCGTGGTCGCAGCACATCCCACCCGATCCCCCTTCCAGTGGAAGGGGAAGGCCAAGCTCGCCCCGAATGTTCCACTCGCAGCAGCTATTGTGAACAGTCAGACCAGAGATGGCCGTTCTGATCTTCACCAACTCTGCTCCGTCACACAAAACCGCTAGCGCCGTGATGCGGCGTTCATGGACGAACGCATCAAATCCGCGTCTGTAAGTACCGCTCCAACCCCACTTGTTCGATCAGACAGAGCTGGGTTTCCAGCCAGTCGATATGGTCCTCTTCCGAACCCATGATGTCGGCGAAAAGCGCACGGCTGACATAATCGCCAATCGACTCGCAGTACGCGACTGCTTCCCGCAAATCCGACAGGGCAGTGTGTTCGAGCTTCAGATCGCATTCGATCGCTTCCTTCGGGCTCTGTCCCACCAGCAGCTTGTTGAGCTTTTGCAGGTTGGGCAGTCCTTGCATGAACAGGATGCGCTCGATCAGGCGATCGGCATGCTTCATTTCGTCAATCGATTCGGCGCGCTCGTGTTCGGCAAGCTCCTTGTAGCCCCAGTTGTCGTACATCCGGTAATGCACGAAGTACTGGTTGATCGCGGTGAGCTCGTTACACAACACGTGGTTCAGGAATTCAATGACCTTGGCATCACCTTGCATGAAAGTCTCCCTCGCCAATCGCGGACACAACCGCGCTCACCCGTTACTATATAACGCGACGCGCAGGAGCACCGATGAAGGAGAGAGCGGCTCAGGCCGCAACGGGCAGCGCTACAGCGCGCCGCTCGGATTCGAGATTGGCATCGAGCAGATCGCGTGCTTCCTGTTCGCAACCGCCGCAGCACGTGGTGCAACCTGTTCGCGCCTGCAGATCCTCAAAGCAGCGCGTGCCGCTCGCGACTGCGCAGCGGATGTCCTGATCGGAAACGGCTTTGCAAACGCAGACGTACATGGCGGATCCTCGTTGGGCGCCATTGAAATACGAATGCGAATGATTGTCAAGTAGCTTTGCGGCGACTCACGCCGCAGCGGGTCGGCCGCCGTCGGGAACGGGCGTGGACCCGACCTCGACGGAACAAGCTGCCTCGACAAGAGGCGCGAAGTAGCGCAGGGCTCGTCGGTACACCTCGCGCTTGAAATCGACCACGTGCTCGGCGGGATACCAGAAATCCACCCAGCGCCACACATCGAACTCGGGCGTGGCATAGGTGTCCAGCCGGAATGCCGAATCCCCCTCCAGCATCCTCAGCAGGAACCACACCTGCTTTTGGCCTATGCAGATCGGTCGCTGCCCGCGCCGCACGTAGCGGGACGGCAGGCGATAGCGCAGCCAGCCGTGAGTCGAACCCAGCACTTCCACCTGGTCCGCGACCAAACCGGTTTCCTCTTCCAGTTCGCGGTACATCGCCTCGTCGGGGGTTTCGTCGGTATTCATGCCGCCTTGCGGAAACTGCCAACCACCGTCACGCCGCATCCGCCGCGCCCAGAACACTTGGCCCTGCGCATTCAGCAGCACGATGCCCACGTTCAGACGGTAGCCATCCACGTCGATCATGGGTCCGATTCAAGCACAGTCTGCGAACGCTCGGCAACCCTTGCGGTCCATGTGAAATCCGGCAGGTGGGCTTCCGCACGGGTTGCGCGTCCTGCATGGGCTCGTTATAAGCGGCGGATTCATTTCGCGGGTGACCATGGCCTCGACAATTTTCCACCACTGGCTGGACCGGTTCCACGCATTGCCGAAGGCAACGCAGCGCTTGCTCCGCGGCGTCCTGTGGGCGCTCGGCATAGTGGCGGTTTTTTTTCTTGGCATTGCCGCCGGACGCGGATTCGGCTTCCCCGATGGCCTCGAAGCGCGGGCGCACAAGCTGGCTGCACGCAATGCAGCGCTGCAAGACCAGATACAGGGTCTGCAACAACAGCAACAGACTGCCTCGACAGCGCTTGCCGCGCTGCGTGCTTCACTCGTGAGCCGTGACGACGAGCTGCAGAAACTCAAGCAGGAACAGACCTTCTACTCCAAACTGATCGGTATCGACAGCGATCGTTCGGGCCTTGGTGTGCACAGCATCGCGCTGACGCCGGTGACAGGGACGAACGCCTGGAATTTCGTGGTCACGCTCGTCAACACCGCCGAAAACGCGGATCCGGCGCGGGGTAATCTGACGCTGGAAGTGGAAGGTGTGCGCAATGGCAAGCTCACGACCGTCGAGTGGTCTACCCTGGCCGCGCCAGCCGCCAAGGACGGGGTCCCGTTCGCATTCAAGTTTTTCCAGCAACTGCGAGGCTCGTTCATGCTGCCCAAGGGCTTCGTACCCAATCGGGTAACGATCACCCTGCGACCCCAGGGCGGTGCCTCGATTACGCGCGAACTCGACTGGCAAGAGTCGCTGGCGGGCCGGCACGGTATTACCCTGACCACACCTTGATCGTTTCAGGTTCTGCCTCCATCATGGACTAGAGGTGCAATTCATGTCTGTCATGTCCACCATCGTTCCCGAACCCGCCCTGAAAATCTCGCCGGCCGCGCTGATGCGCGTACGCGACCTGATCCGCGAGGAAGGCAACCCCGCGCTCAAGCTGCGGGTGTTCATCGAAGGCGGCGGTTGTTCCGGGTTCCAGTACGGCTTCAGCTTCGATGCGGACCGTTCGGAAGACGATATCGTGCTCGACCACGACGGCATCGAACTACTGGTCGATCCGCTGAGCATGCAGTATCTCGAAGGCGCTGAAGTCGACTACGTCGAGGAACTCTCGGGCGCGCAATTCGTGATCCACAACCCCAATGCCAAGACCACCTGCGGGTGCGGCAGCTCATTCACAGCCTGACAGACGGCTGTCCCGCTTAAGCGATGCGCTGGCACACGGCTCTTTCCCAGTCCGGAATGCCACGGTGAGCTCGGCCGAACGCACGCGCCACAATACCTTCGCCGATGCACCGCTCGACCGATGCCATGAGCATCGTGGGGACGCCGCGTGGCTCGCCGCGCAACGTACCATGTCCTCAACGCGATTCCTGGGTTTCGATGCCGCCGCCTGCGTACCCGTGCAGGCGGGCCGGCTCGCGTGGTTGACTGCCACGTCAGTTGCTCCCGATGCGCCGGCCAATTTTCTCGGCCGATCGGGGGAAACGTCGATCTTCGTCCTGCGCGAGGCGATCTCGCACTCGACGCTCGGCGACGCAGAATGGTTGGGTTTGCGCGCGGCAGCCGGCATCCTGGATGGCGCGGAGGCGGGTCTCGTCGCGTATGCGCAAGGCCTCGGCAACTGGCAGGCAGCGACCCGCCATTGCGGAGCCTGCGGCGCGCTTCTCGAGCTGGTCGATGGAGGTCACCGCGCAGCGTGCGCGGGGTGCGGCCGCGAGCATTTTCCTCGCACCGATCCCGCCGTCATCGTGATCGTCGAAAACGGCGACGCCTGCCTGCTAGGGCGGCAGGCCCCATGGCCGCCGAATCAGTATTCAACACTGGCGGGGTTCGTCGAGCCGGGCGAATCGCTGGCCGATGCCGTGCGCCGCGAAGTGCGCGAAGAGACCGGCATCGAGGTGATCGACTGTGACTTCCACTCCTCGCAACCGTGGCCGTTCCCGGCGTCGCTCATGCTGGGCTTCACTGCCATCGCGTCCGGCCGCGATATCGAGCTCGCGGACGGCGAGTTGGAGGACGCGCGCTGGTTTACCGCGCGCGACATCGTCGCCGGTTTGCGCGATGGATCGTTCCGCGCGTCCACACCGCTTTCGATTTCTTACCGCTTGATCGAACATTGGCTACGCACGCGCGCGGGCATCGAGCTCTCGGACCTGCCGCACGCGAATTGAACCGCGCCGTTACACTCGCCAAGAAGCCCCCTGTTTGACGCTCGGATGGCCATCGAACTTGTCGCCGCACTTATCGTGTTGCTGGTACTGATGTTGTGGCCCGGGAATGTGTCGGGCCTGCGCCAGTTCGGCTGGTATCGCGGGTGGCTGTTTGTGCTGGACTTCGTCGAGGGCGGCGGCCGCGTTGCGCTGGCGCTGGTACTGCCCGTGGTGGCGTGCGCGCTGATCGCACACTTCCTGCAGGACCGCGTTTACGCACTGGGCGCACTCGTCTTCGCGATACTGATCCTGTTCTACACGTTCGGTCCGCGTGAACTCGCGAGCGACTTCAACGCAGTGCTGAAGGAAGACGATGTCGTCGCACGCGTCATGGCCGCGCAAAACCTGCGCAGCGTCACGGACGGCGCGCCGCGCGCCTTCACCTCCTCGGAACTGGTCGAGGCGGCTGTGATGGCGTCCTTGCGGCGCCGCTTCGGAATACTTTTCTGGTTCTTCCTGCTCGGCCCTGCGGGCGCACTCGGCTACCGGCTCGCGTGGGTCACGGCTGACACCGACGGCGAACGCATCGACCCACGCACCCGTCACGCGGCACGACGCTTCGCCATGGCGCTGGACTGGATTCCGGCGCACCTTATGGTACTTGCGATGGCGTTGGTCTCCAATTTCGACGCGGTGATCGGTACATGGCGGAGATGGCACGGACGAGCGGGACGGTCATCGTGGGATCTCGATCCGGATTTTCTCGCAGCAGTCGCACGCTCGGGCGTCAACGCCGACATCGCTGCCGGTGACGGCCCGACCACGGACATCCGCGACCCAATCGCCGAACTTGCCGATGCGCGTCGCCTGATGCTGCGGGTACTTTACGTGTGGTTGGCGGCTGTCGCGCTGATCGTGCTGGCCGGGTGGGTTACCTGACCATTTGCCGGAAAGTTTCCGCCTGCGTGCCAGTTCCCGCGGCAACTTTTTGGCCCGGATGGAATGTGTGGATCCGGGATGATCTTTCGCATATCACCCAGGAAGCGGGCGCTACGCGCCTGCATCCGGGCACCCTCTTGGCCAAGGACGGCGTCCATTCACCCAGTACGTCGCGCTGTCACGGACCGCGCAACAGCTTGCGTACCGCGGCAAGGTTGCGACGGCTTACTTCGGGCGTCGCGTCGCAGCCGGCTATCAGCGCTCGCACCGTGCCATCGACGTCGCGTTGCAGTCCCAGCAAGCGCTCGGAGGGGATGATGCAACCACGATGTACACGCACGAACCGGTCCGGGAAAGCCTCTTCGACCGCCTTCAGCGATTGATCGGTCAACGCCTCTCCGACTTCACGGTGCACGGTGACGTACTTGTCGTCGGCACTCAGGAACAACACGTCCGTCAGGGGTATGCGCAACGGCGCGCCGTGCGCCTGAACCAGCAAGGTTGCACTCGGCGCCGGCGTGCGTCGCCTCAAGGCGTCCGCGCGCGCAAGCGCTTCGCGCAAGCGCTCGATCCGCACGGGCTTCAACAGGTAATCGGCGGCGCGCAATTCGTAGGCGGCCAGCGCGTGTTCCTCGTATGCGGTGCAGAAAACCAGTTGTGGCCGATGCGGCATCCCCGCCAGCCGGCGCGCGACACCGATGCCGTCGATCCCCGGCATGGCGATGTCGAGCAACAGCAGGTCGGGTCGAACCTCCGCGCAGGCAGTCAGCGCCGCCTCGCCGTCGCCGACGCTGGCAACCACCTCGGCGCCTTCGCATTCGCGCAGCAACACGGCGAGGCGCGCACGCGCGAGCGGCTCGTCGTCAGCGATGAGGATTCGCACGCGGCAGCCCCACGATCACACGATAGATACCGCCATCGACGCGGACTTCCAGACGGCCACGCTCGCCGAAGTGATAGGCAATGCGGCGACGCACGCTGTCCATCCCGTGCCCGCTGCGTGTAGTAGACGCATCATCGGGCTGCGGATTGTCGATTTCGACTTCCACGCCGTCATCGGTCCGGCGCCCTGCGATCCGCAGGGTGCCACCCTCGCGACGCGGCTGGATGCCGTGATAAACGGCGTTTTCGACCAGCGGCTGCAACAGCAGCGCGGGTATTTCCATATCCATCGGCAGGGCGCCCAGATCGCGTGCCACTTTCAGGCGGTCGCCCAGGCGCAGTTGCTCGATCGCCAGGTAGCGATCGATCAGGCCGAGCTCGGCGCCCAGCGTGCTCGGCTTGTCTTCGGCGCCAAGCGCAGCGCGGAACAGCTCGGAGAGATCTTCGACGGTACGCTCGGCGGCGGCCGGATCGACCCGCACCAGCGCAGCGACCGTATTCATGCTGTTGTAGAGAAAGTGCGGACGGATGCGCGCCTGCAGGGCCTCGAACTGTGCGCGTGCGACTGCGGCGAGGCGCGTACGCCAGTCCGCCAGCACGTAGAAATATCGGAGCATCGCTGCACCCAGCAGCGCAGCCAGTACCGTGTTACCCACCACGAACCGCACCCCGGAAACCGGCGTCAGTCCCGTGCCGAGCGCATGGTCCAGCCATGCCACCACCGCGCTAGCGCACGCCACCAGCAGCACCATCGCCGCAAGTGCCAGCAAGTAGGCAGGGATGCGTGGCCATTTGACCAGCCGCGGCACAAGCCTGCACAAGAGCAGAGAAGACAGCAGCGCCAGCCACACCACGAACAGCGTCGCCGTCGCGAATCCGCGCCATTGCATGCGCGCATCGGGCGCCAGCGCGTCGATCACGACCACCATTTCGGCCACCACGACCAGCGTGAACACGGACGCCATGCTGCAAAAATCCGGCAGCACGGCTTGCTCGTGATTTCGCATGGACACGACGGTTACCATGCAGGAAGTATGCCTCATGCAGCCAGCAGCGGACCCAGGAATATCGCCAGATCCTTGATTTCCTGCGGACAAACCTGGTGCGCCATCGGATAGCTGTGCCAGTTGACGGCATACCCCCAGTCGCGCAGACGATCGCGCGAGCGTTCGCCCAGCATCTGCGGCACCACCGGGTCAAACGCACCGTGAGCCATGAAAATTGGTGTTGCCGCATTGGCGCTGCTGCGTTCGCGATCGATGGCGTCGGCGATCGGAAGATAGCTCGATAGCGCGACGATCGCCGCCAGTTTCTGCGCGTGCTGCAATCCCGCCGCCAGTGCCATCGCGCCGCCCTGCGAAAAGCCGGCCAGCACGATATGCGATTCATCGACGCCACGCGAGATTTCTCGCGCGATCAAATTTTTGACTTCTCCAATCGATGCTCGGATGCCCTGCTCGTCCTGTTTCTGCGAAAGGTCGAATCCGGCGATGTCGTACCACGCGCGCATCGGCAAACCGGCGTTCAGACTTATCGACCGCACCGGCGCATGCGGGAACACGAAGCGCAGCGCCGGCCAGTCCGGTTGCACCAGTTGCGGCACGATCGGCTCGAAATCGTGGCCGTCGGCGCCGAGTCCGTGCAGCCAGACCACGGCGTAGCGCGGGCCCGGCGCGGTTTCGATCTCCACGCAATCCAGCGTCATTTGGCAGTTCCAGGCGGTTTCGACTGCGGGCCCAATTCCTGCGCGAAAAACGCCAGCGCCGCCGCGGCATTGCCGACCCGCTGGCTGAACGATGCGGTGACGCCGTGACCTTCGTTCATCCGGGTCAGCAACAGGATCGGATTTTGCGACGAGGTCGCCGCCTGCAAGGCAGCCGCAAACTTGCGCGACTGCCACGGCGCCACACGCGGGTCGTTGACGCCGGTGATCAGCAACACCGCCGGGTACTGCGAGCCTTTCTTCACATTCTGCAGCGGCGAATAGGCACGCAGCCACTCGAAGTCCGCCTTGTTTTTCACGGTGCCATATTCGCTGATGTTGTACTGGCCGTTCGGCCACAACTCCGCGCGCAGCATGTCGTAGATGCCGACCAGCGACACCACCGCACGATATTCGGACGGATGCTGGGTCAACGCCGCACCCATCAACAGGCCGCCGTTGGAGCCACCGAGGATCCCGAGGTGCGCGGGATCGGTCCAGTGATGCTGCACCAACGCCTGCGCCGCCGCGTAGAAATCATCGAAGTCGTTCTGCTTCTTGCCCAACATGCCGTCCGCGTGCCAGCCCTCGCCGAACTCGCCGCCGCCGCGGATGTTGGCAATCGCGTATACACCGCCGCGTTCCAGCCATGCGAGGATGGAGCCGAGGAAGCGCGGTGCGGTGGTAATCCCGAAGCCACCGTAGCCGTACAGGATGGTCGGCCGTTGTCCGTTCGGCGTCACACCCTTCATCGCAATGACGGTGACCGGGATCCTGGCACCATCTTTCGAGGTTGCGTCCAACCGATAAGCAGTGACATCCGAGTAGTCGGCGGCGGGTCTCACTTCGAAAACCGTTTTCACCTTGCCGTTCGCCGCGTCGTATTCGGCCCAGCGCGAGGGAAGCGTCCAACCCGAATAACTGATCAACGCGTGATCCGATGTCGCACTGCTGGCGATCGTGCCGACGCCGATGCCGGTCTTCGGCAACGGTACGCTGCGTACGAACTTGCCATCTTGCGAATATTGCTGCACGCGCCAATCGGGCCCACGGACTTCCGTGATCAGGAATCCGTCCTTGACCGGTGCGACAGAGTGCATCGCCCACACGCCCTGCTTGACCAGCAACGAAGAATGTCCCTGACTGTCCAACACCAGCAGCTTGCCGCGTGGCGCATCCTGGTACGCGATCACCAGCAGCCGGTTGCCGTCCCAAGCCGCACCTCGATTGACCTCCGAAGCCGCACGCACGTCGACTTCGGTGCCGAGCGCGAGCTTCCACTTGCCGCGGCCATTGCGCAGGTACACCGCATCCGGATTGCCATCACCGTAATGCAGCAAAGCCGCGGCGTGCTGGCCGTCGGCCGAACCGAGCAGGGTGTATTCGGCGACCGACGAAAGTCCTTTGCCGAATTCAAGCGTGTCCTTGTCCGCCGACCTACCGAGCGCGTGGTGATAGAGCGCCGCATTGAACTGCAACTGATCATTGGGCACGCCGCCCGGCAACGGCAACCGCACATAAGTCACGCCCTTGCCGTCGGCGTCCCACACCAGCGCCTGCGGGGTGGTGCCGCCGCCCGCATGCGGCAATGCGTCGGGCAGCGTCTTGCCGGTCGCCACGTCAACAAAGTGGATCGTGGTTTCCTCGTTGCCGCCCTCGGCGGTGCCATAGGCGACATATCTGCCATCTGGCGAGGGCCAGTAACCGGTAATTGCCGCGCTGCCGCGCGCGGTATTGGGGTCGACCAGTACGCTGGACTTGCCCCGCGGCCACGCCTGCGCCACCAGCACGGCCTGCGGCTGCGGCGGGGTCTGGCGCAGGTAGAACAGCGTGTCGCGGACGATCTCCGGGCTGAACTGCTGCGTGGAAGTCAGTGCCAGCTCGCCGACGCGTTTGGCAATCGCCTTGGCTTCCGGAAAACCGTCCATTATCTTTTCAGTGTAGGCATTCTGCGCGGCGATCCACAGCTTCACCGCGGGCGCATCGGCCTCTTCCAGCCAGCGATACGGATCGTGTACCACCGTTCCGAAATACGTCTCGGTGATGTCGTGCTTCGGAGTAAGCGGCGGCTGCGTGGGCATCTCGTGTCGCGTGTCAATCAACGAAACATCGCGTCGGGACGGTGCGGGAACCTGCGCCATTGCGGCCATTGACAGGAAACCGAGACCGACACCGGCAACGATATGAATGCATGGCATGGTGCAACTCCGGCTGGGTACAGGCAACAGCGTGCAGGGTAACGCCGGGACCGATGTTGCGCCATGCAGGCGGGACTTCCGGCGGTTGCGGACCTACCCGGCATGTGGATAGGCTGCGGGTTTTCCTCGGGGGTACTGCCATGAATCGCATCGTCGTCGCCAGTCTGGTCGGCTTGCTGGTTAGCGCGGGTGCGTCCGCTGTCACCCCCCAAACCGCCGACTCCACAGCAAGTGCGGCGGCAGCGCCAAAACTCAGCCTCGAGCAGATCATGGCCGACCCCGACTGGATCGGGCCGCCGGTCGACGACGAATACTGGAGCGTGGATGGCCGCAGCATCTACTTCAAGCTGAAGCGCAAGGGTAGTCCGCTGCACGACATGTACCGTGTCGCCGTGAACGGCGGCTCGCCGGTCAAGCTCAGCGATGCGGAACTTTCGACCGCGGACGGTCCGGCAGTGTTCGACCGCGCTCACGACCGTGCCGCGTTCCTGCGCCACGGCGACGTATTCGTCCGCGAAGTCGCTGGCGGCGCGACCCATCAGATCACCCGCAGCGATGCCGGCAAGTCCGGCTTGCAGTTTTCCGCGAACGGCCGACTGCTGAGCTGGCGACAAGGCAGCAACTGGTATGTCTGGAACGCATCCACCGGCATGGTGTCCCAGGCCGCCACGTTGAAAACCGAAGACAACCCGGCCGATGCCAAGCCCGACCAGATGGAACGTCTGCAGTTGAGCCTTTTCTCGACCCTGCGCGCAGACAAGGCAGACAAGCAGGCCATGCGCGAACGCAGTGACCGGCTGGACACCGAGAACCCCGCGCGCGCGCCGGCGCCGTTCTATCTCGGCGACAAGGTCAAGGTGGCGATGACCTCGCTTTCGCCCGACGCGCACTGGCTGTTGGTGGTGACCGCACCGAAGTCGTACCAGTCCGGCAAACATCCGGTGGTGGTGCATTACGTCAACCAGTCGGGCTATCCGGAAACCGAAAAGGCGCGCACTTACGTCGGCCACAACTCACCGGCGCCACATTCGCTGCTGCTGCTGGATCTGCAAAACCACAAGCAGTACCCGCTGTCGCTGAACGATCTGCCAGGCATCCATGACGACCCGCTGCACAACTTGCGCGTCAAGCGCATCACGCAACTTAAGAAGGAGGACCATGACGATGAGGCAAACGCGCTCAAGGCGCCAAAAACGCGCCCGGTGTCGGTCAATTTCATCCAGGCCGGCAACAGGTTCGGGCCCGCCATCGTGTGGGATGACGACGCCAGCAACGTTGCGATCGAACTGGTCGCCAACGACCACAAGGATCGCTGGATCGAAACCGTCGACTTCGCACGGCACAAGCTGGTCACGCAAAACAGGCTGACGGATCCAGCCTGGATCAACTGGAGCTTCAACGCGCTCGGCTGGCTGCCCGACAACCGCACCCTGTGGTTCGAATCCGAGGCCAGCGGCTGGGCGCAGCTGTACGTGAAACCGCTGGACGGCAACGCGCGTGCGCTGACCGGTACCCATTACGAGGTGTCCAACCCTGTCGTGTCACCGGACGGCAGGTGGTTCTACGTGGTGTCCAACAAGCAGGCGCCTTACGACTACGACGTGTATCGCGTGCCGACCGCGGGCGGCGACCTGGAGCGTGTGACCCATTTCGAAGGCGTGTCCTGCGCGGAGTGCAGCGGCCTGTTCAAGCTGTCGCCCGATGGCAGCAAGCTCGCGGTCCTGCATTCCAGCGCGTACATTCCGCCGCAACTCGCGGTGGTCAATGCCAACGGCTCGGGCGCACGCGATCTTACCGACACCCGCACCACCCAATACAAGGCGATGCACTGGGTCGAACCGAGGTTCGTCAAGATCCCGAGCAGCCACGGCAACTTCGGTATCTGGGCCAAGTACTACCAACCTGCCGACTACGACACCTCGCACACCCATCCTGCGGTGATCTTCGTGCACGGCGCGGGGTACCTGCAGGACGTTGACAAGGGGTGGTCGTACTACTTTCGCGAGCAGATGTTCAACAACCTGCTGCTGCGGGAAGGCTACGTCGTAATCGACATGGATTACCGCGGCTCGGCCGGTTACGGCCGCGACTGGCGCGACGCGATATACCAACACATGGGCCATCCGGAGTTGCAGGATTTGCTGGATGGCAAGGCGTGGCTGGTGAAGAACCATCATGTCGATCCGAAGCGCGTCGGCATCTACGGCGGTTCCTACGGCGGCTTCATGACCGAAATGGCGATCCTGCGTGCGCCCGGTGAATTCGCCGCCGGCGCCGCGCTGCGTCCGCCATCCGACTGGACCAGTTACAACGACGGCTATACGTCCGACATCCTGAACACCCCGCAGCTCGACCCCGAGGCGTACAAGATCTCCTCACCGATCGAATACGCCAAGAATCTGCAGGATCCGCTGCTGATCGAGCAGGGCCTGATCGATAACAACGTGATGGTGGGCGATTCGATCCGTCTGTACCAGCGTTTCATCGAACTGCACAAGAAAAACTTCTGGATTTCGCTGTACCCGATGGAACGCCACGACTTTCAGCACGCCGACGACTGGTACGACGAATATCGACGCATCCACGACCTGTTCACGCAATACGTGAAGGACAGGAATGACAATGCTCCGGCCACGCAACACGTGGAATGATGCGCACACTTGACCGTGCACGAAAAAGGGCGCCGCATGGCGCCCTTTTCTTCGGTTCGGAATGTCCTACTTCACGGTATTGATGTAGTAGTTGCTCGATGCCGCGGCGCTCAGCGCACTGGTAAGCGGCAACAACTGGCTGAGGAAGCGATTCCAGCGGGTGACGCTGGCGGCGGACGCGAACACCACATCGCCCGGCTTCACGTCGAAGCCGTCGGCCAGTGCGAAGGCGGCCGGCGACTTGAGGTCGAGCTGGTAAACGGTCGGGCGTTGGGTCTGGTGGCCGTCCTTGTCGAACGCGCCGCGCACGACATAGATCATGCCCTTGGAAGTGACCTCGTTGAGGCCACCGGCATCGCCGAGCGCCTGCGTCAACGTGATGTCGCCGGTCCGAAAGTCCACCGCCTGCGGACGTGTGACTTCACCCATCACGAAGACCTTCTGGCTGTCGTTGTAGGGCACCAGTATGCGATCGCCGGCTTGCAGATAGATCTTTCCGGTAGCCCCGCCGTTGCCCGCGTAGCCGCTCATGTCGATGTGATAGGTCTGGCCGCCACGCGTCAGCGTCACGTCGGAAAGATTCGCGTATTGGGTGTCGACGACAGCGTTGGCAATCGCCTCGCCCAGTGTCATCGGCACCGTAGTGAGAGCTTGCGAACCGGATTTCACCAACGCGCCCTCCAGAACAACATGCTGGCTGGCGTAGTTGGCGATGCTTATGTCCACCATCGGGTTCTTGATCCAGTGCGCCAGCTTGGATGCGATCTCCTGGCGCGCCTGCTCGATGGTCATTCCTTCGACTTTCATCTGTCCGATGTAGGGGTAGTAGAGCGTTCCATCCGGCCGCACCAAGCGACCATTGGCCGAACCTTCCTGCTGCGATCCCGCGGGCGAGGTCAGTTCGGGGTGGTCCCACACCGTGATGTACAACGTGTCGCCGGGACCGATGTGATACGACTGCGGGTGATAGTCAAGCAACGCCGGCGGAATGACGGGCGCGGTAATTGCCGCCTGTTGCGTGGTCACCAGTTGCGGCGTTATCGGAACGAGCTGCACGTAGTTGTTGTTGGCGTGCACGTTCATGCCTTGCCCGGGCGCGCAGCCCGCCAGCGCCGCGAGGGCGAGCGTGCATGTGAAGACACCCAAGGCGCGGGCAATGCGTCGTCCATCCACAGCCGTTGCCGAGGCTGATCGACGCGCATGTGACATGTCCATTATCCGCAGACTCCTGTGGCTGTTTGATCCCTGTATCAGCATCTGTTTTGATGCCGAGTCCGGAGTATGGGCAGCTTGCGCAGGTCTTGTCCACTAGGCTTGTTCACGTGATTAGTGAAGCATTTATTTATGCGTTATTCATTGCATCTTTATGGGTTATTCACCTGAATGAACCTCCATGAAACATGAACGCCACAGGGCGGGATCGAATCGACGCCGCGGCGGTTCTCACCTTGCATCCAACAACACAGCCGCGGCGAGACCTGGCATGAACCCGCATAAAAACGACGCGCTCCGACGATCCACCGGATGCTGACGATCCACTGAATGTGCGTGGCGCCCACGCACGCAATCATCGGTAAAGCGTGCACCGCTCGCCACGAACCGGTCTACACTCGATCGCCTGCTCTCTTGCGCAATGCAGTGACGGGCTGGTCGAACAAGTCACGTTTCATGCATTACCCGCGGCGCTTTTCGCGGCGTTTCAAGAAGGTTCAATACAGACCTATCACGATTCTTTTTCGATGATTTAACCGGACCATTAACCGTCATTTTCATCACTCACGCAGTGGAAGAGTGAGCGATCCCGACGATGTTGCACTTCGAGTGCAAGGCTGCACTTCGAGTGCAAGGCATCGCGTCGCTGGATCGTCAGGCCAACCCCATCGGCAACGACGAAACGGCGATTTTCTCCAGGCAAATGTTTCTTCCACGGGACAGGAAACCCATGAACAAGGCGATAACCATTGCGAATCCACGAGCGGGCGGATTCGACACGCGCCCCGAGGACGAACTCGACCTGCGGGCTCTCCTCGGCACACTCCTCGACCACAAGCGGCTGATCATCGGAATCACCGCCGCGTGCTTCGTGCTCGCCCTCGTTTATGTCCTGATCGCGACGCCCGTTTACCAGGCCAATGCGATGGTCCAGGTCGAACAGTCGCCTACCCTGCCGGGCCTGACCGCAGTCGCGGACGCGGTGGGCGCGTCGAACCCCGAATCCACCGATGCGCTCTCGATCCTCACTGCGGAATCGGTGCTCAAGCCCGCGGTCGACAACCTCGACCTGAATGTCGTGGTCAGCCACTATCGGATACCGGTGCTCGGCAGCCTGATAGCGCGCGTGTACACACCGTCGGCACCCGGCGCGGTCGCCAAGCCGTGGCTCGGGCTCGCAGGCTACGGCTGGGGCGGTTCGCACCTGGACGTGAACCGGATGGACGTTCCTGACGATATGTTGGGCAAGAAGATGACGCTGGTGGCCGGCAAGGACGGCGCCTACGCGCTTTGGCTGGACAGTTTCATTCCGTTCGTGCGCGGCACATTGCTGCTGCACGGAACGGTTGGCCAAACGGTGAAAGGTTCCGGCGTGACGATGCTGGTGGGCAGCCTGCAAGCCAACCCCGGCATGCGTTTCCACATCACCCGCAACTACGAGATGACGACGATCCACCGCCTGCAGAAGGCCATTGATGCCAAACAGACGTCGCAGGGCGCGAATGTCATCGAGCTGAGTTACGACAGCGACAAGCCGCAGAATGCCGTTGCGGTGCTCGACCAGGTCACCAAGGCGTACCTCGCCCAGAATGTGGGGCGCAACTCGGCGCAGGCCGCCAACAGCCTCAAGTTCGTGAACCAGCAACTGCCGGTGGTGAAGAAGCGGCTGGAGGATGCGCAGGCGGCGCTCAATACGTACCAATTGAAAGCGCACTCCGTCGACGTGCCGATGCAGACGCAGAGCATGCTCACGCAGATCGACACCCTCGACGCCAGCATTCAGCAACTGCAGACGCAGAAGATCGCGGCGGCGCGGCTCTACACGCCCGCGAATCCAGCCTACCAGTCGGTCGTCAAGCAGATCGGGGCCTTGTCGTCGCAGAAAGCCGCGATCCAAAAGCGGATGGACACGCTTCCCAACACGCAACGGGAACTGCTACGCCTGGATGGCAACGTGAGCGTGCTCAACACGACCTACAACGGATTGCTCAACGAGGAGCAGCAGCTTGAAATCGCGCAGGCCGGCACCGTAGGCACCACGCGCATCGTCGACAAGCCCACCGTGGACATCACGCGGCCGGTGAAGCCGCGGAAACTACTCACGGTCGCCGCCGGTACCTTCATCGGCGCGTTTTTCGCGGTCGGGCTGGTGATGCTGCGGAAGATGATGCGCCACGGCGTCGAAGATCCGTCGGAAATCGAGCAACTCGGCTTGCCGGTGTACACCGCGATTCCACTGAGCGCACAACAAATCGAACTGTCGGAACGCAGCAAACGACTGTTCGCGCGGCGACGTCATCGCCTGCTGGCGCTGGCCGCGCCCGACGACGTGGCCGCTGAAGCCTTGCGCAGCTTGCGCACCAGCCTGCGATTCGTGCAACGCGACGCCAGCAACAAGCTGGTGATGGTTTGCGGCGCCAGCTCGAAAGCGGGCAAGACGTTCGTTTCCGCCAATCTCGCCGCGGTGAATGCGCAGGCAGGCCAGCGCGTGCTGTTGATCGACGCCAACATGCGCGACGCCCAGCTGCACACCATCCTCGGAGGACGCCCGGAGAACGGGTTGTCCGAATTGCTCGCAGACCGGATCGTCGACGAGGAAGCGATCCGCGATGTCGAGGGCGTGGAGAACCTGCATTTCATCTCCGCCGGACGGCGACCCGCCAACCCCTCGGAACTGCTGATGCTCAATAGTTTCGCGGCGCTGCTGCGAAGACTTTCTCCGCATTACGACATGGTGGTGATCGACAGCCCGCCGATCCTTGCAGTCACGGACGCCGCGATCATCGGCCACCACGCAGGCACCAACCTGCTGGTCGTGCGTTTTGGCCTCAACCATTCGCGCGAAGTCGAACTGGCCATGCAGCGACTGCAACAAAGCGGCGTGGAGGTCAGCGGCGTGGTGTTCAATGGCATGGAGAAGCGCAACGGCAGCTACTCACCCTACGGTTATTTCGGGTATGGAACCGAGGCATGACCCAGTCCGCCACGGTCCGCACGCCGACACCGCGCGCCGCGCCGCTTCGTCGAAGTGGGGGGCAGGCAACGACTGGCGACTGCTTCAGCGATCTCCACTTCCTTGCTGCCGTGCAGGAGATGGAAGCCTTGGGCTTGCGCGTCACGGCGGCGCCGCACCCGGGTTCGCGACCCTTTGACGTACTGGCCGGGCGGGGGCACTTGCGCTGGTTCGTGGTGCCGGCCGGGCCGCGCGCCGTCTGCATCGCATCGCTCGCGCTGATCCAGCCACTGCGTCCCGCCGCGCGCTTCTTCAAACAGGCCATGACCGTCACGGCGAAACTGGGCCTGCCGCACCTCTGGCGGAATGGCAGGGTGCACGTTTCCGGCATCCGCCGCGCCGCGCGCGGGTTCGATGCCGCCGCGTCGCAAGCTGCGTTCCTCACCGGCACCGCAGGCCCGCATCGAAAGTTGACGGTGCAATGGATGGACGCCCGTGGCGACATCAGGGGTTACGCGAAAGTGTCGCGCAACCCCGCCGTACAGGCGTTGCTCGCCAACGAAGGTTCGGTGCTCGACCAATTGCACCGGATCGGGCTGCATTCCGCCGTGGTGCCACGCGTGTGGTTGCGTGGATTCCGTGAAGACGGCGCGGCAATACTCGCGACGGATACCGTGCGGACACCGCGGCATCCGTGTTGCACGCGCCTGCATGCGTCGCACCTGGTCTTCCTGGAGGAACTGGCGGCGCGTACCGCGTCGCCCGGCATGCCGGACGGCGACGGTTTGCTGCGCGACCTGCGCGCGCAGGTGGCGTGTCTTCCGGTGCCATTGCCCGTGGTGTGGCGGCAACGTTTCGACCTCGCGCTGCAGGGACTTGCGTTTGCGCCGGACCTCATCGCACCGCACGGACTGGCGCACGGCGATTTCACGCCCATCAATACTTTCCGGTACCAGGAGCGGCTCTGCGTGTTCGATTGGGAATACGCCGGCTATGCGTATCCGGCGGATTACGACCTCATCCGTTTCCTGCTTGCGGTGCGCGGTGCGCGGCGGCGGACTCCGGTCGATGAGTGCCACGCGCTCGAATCGATCCTCATCCGCAACTTCAGGCGCCCTCCGGCCGCGGCGCGCGCGCGGCTGACCGCATACCTCTGCGTCCAAGCCTTGCTGTTGGCGGGACGGCGATCGAATCCAGACGGAATGCTGCTGACCTGGGAGGGAGAGTCGGCCGCGGCATCGATGCTGGACGCGCTGGTCGCACACGCGCGGGTTTCGCCATGAGATCCCGACGCGCATCCATTTGTGCGCAGCGCCGCGTCTTCGCCGGTGAAGCGGTGTCGATGCATCGAGGGCCACCACCATCAATGGAGCCAAAGACATGCCGTCCGATGGCGCAAGCGTAACCCAGGCCGGGACGGACATTCCCGCTCGCGCATCGCAGCGTGCGCTGATGTCGCGCTTGCTGCGACGGGGCGCGTCAGGCGCATTCATCACCTCCGTCATCGGGACCGCGCTGGGCCTGCTTGCCAACCTCGTGATGGCGCGGCTGATCGGACGCGCTGAGTACGGCATCTACGCCCTGATGTTCAGCTGGGTGGCAGTTCTGGTCATGGTGGCGCAGGCCGGGCAGGACATCAGCATCATCCGATTCCTGCCGGGTTACATCCATGAGAACGCGTGGGGCAAAGTGCGCGGCTTGCGGATCGGGGTCGGCCTGTTCGTTCTGGCCACCAGCCTCTGCATCGCGATCGGTGGCGCCGTAGTCGTGCACGTCATGGGTGCTGCTCATTCCGCCGACTGGCGTTACACGTTCTACATCGGCTTCGCGATGCTGCCGATCCTGACGCAGCTGCAGCAGAGCAGCGCGATGCACCGCTCGTTCAAGCGTCCGGTGGTCACCGGCATGTACTCGACCGTGATGCGACCCATCACCCTGCTGATCCTGCTCGGAATCGCGTCGGTCATCGCGGTGCGACGCGACGCACCGATGGTGGCCGTGTGCACGGCGCTCGCGGGGTCGGTCGCATTGCTGGCATCCGCTTGGCACCTTACGCGCGCGTGGCCAGCGCCGGGGCGCGGCGCACGCCCTCGCTACGAAGCACGCCGCTGGGTGACCGTAGGCGGACAACTTTCCCTGCTCTCGATCGTCACCGTCGGCAGCATACGGCTCGACGTGATGCTGCTGGGCGCGATCATGGGTACGGGCGATGTCGGGCCCTACTACGCGGCGATCAAGATGGCCAGCTTCGCGTTCTTCGCATCGCAGGCCGTCAACGTAGTGCTGGCACCGATGATTGCCGAACGTTACGACGCGCACGACATGCACGGGCTGCAATCCGTGGCCGTGCAGGGCGCCCGCATCGGACTTGCGGGCGCATTGTGCGTGGCGCTGTTCTGCGCGGTCGCGGGCAAATGGGTGCTGGGTCTGTTCGGCCATGACTTCGATACCGCCTATGTGCCGCTGCTGATCCTGCTGCTGGGTTACTGCGCCAGCACCTGCTTCGGCGAAGTGGGCTTCATGCTGTCTATGACGAAGTACCAGAAGCAGGCGTCGTTTTTCGTCCTGATCGGCATCGCGGCAAACTGCATCGTGGCGGTATTGCTGGTGCCGCGGTTGGGTGCCACCGGCGCCGCGATCGGCGCGTCCCTGTCACTCTTCATCTGGCGTGGATTGGCGTGGCGGTTCGTCACCACGCGCCTTGGCATCGACCCTTCCGTTTTCGGCAAGCTCGAACAGGGACCGGGCAATCAACCATGAAAATCGTCCTGGCGATCGCTTCCTTGGGCGGCGGCGCGGAACGCGTCATGATGCTGCTCGCCAATTCCTGGGTGGGGCGCGACAACGAGGTCGCGCTGATTACGGTGGCTTCGAACCGGATGGATCGGTATCCGCTGGATCCGGCGGTGCACCGGATCGCGTTGGACGTCGCGGACAATTCCGCGCACGTGCTGGCGGCGATCGGCCACAACATCGGGCGCATCTGCGCCCTGCGCCGCGCGATCGCGGTGAGCCAGCCCAATGCCATGATCAGTTTCATCGCGGAAAGCAACGTGCGCGGGGCGATGCGAGGTACGGACCTGTTCATGCTGTCGTCGCGTTGCGAAGGCTTTCCGAATGCCTTGCTGGAAGCGATGACGGAAGGGCGCGCATGCGTGAGCTTCGACTGCGATGCCGGCCCGCGCGAACTGATCGATCACGGCAGGAACGGTTGGCTGGTGCCCACCGGCGACGTGCACGCGTTGACCGACGCACTCGATACGCAGACGGGCGATGCGGATTTGCGCGCGCAGCTCGGCCGCCGCGCATGCGACGTGAGCTCGACGTATTCCCTCGCGACGATTCTCGACCAATGGAACGAGCCGGTGACTTCGGTGCTGCCTCAAAACCCTGTACGGGCCTTGCCGCGATGAACGCCGTTTGCGATACATCACGCGCCCCTCAGCTGGACAAAGTTACCGACACGCCGCGCGTGTTGTTCCTGGTCCGATCGTTGCGGCAGGGCGGCGCGGAACGGCAACTGGTCGCGCTCGCACGCGGCCTGCACCACCGCGGCTGGCCGGTCACGGTGGTCTGTTGCTACGGCGGCGGTGTCTTCCAGGCGGAACTGGAAAAGTCGGGCGTGCCGCTGATCGACCTGCACAAGCGCGGGCGCTGGGACGTTGCCGGTTTCATGTGGCGGCTGCTGCGCACGCTCCGCGACAGCCATGCCGAGATCGTGCACGGCTACATGACGCTGGGCAACATGCTGGCGTTGCTCGCACACGCAGTCCGCCCGCGGACGCGTGTGGTGTGGGGGGTACGTTCGACCATCATCGACCGCACGCGGCGCGACTGGTTGTCACGGTTGAACTTTCGCATGAGTTGCAGCGCGGCGCGGTTCGCGGACCGAATCATCGCCAATTCCGAGGCTGGCGCGGTGCACCACGCGTCGCTCGGCTATCCGCACGGACGCATCGAGGTGATCCCCAACGGCATCGACACCGAGCGGTTCCACTTCGACGCCACGGGACGAAACCGCCTGCGCGACGAATGGAAGGTTGCCGACAACACCACGCTGGTCGGACTGGTCGGTCGCATCGATCCGATGAAGGACCATGCAACCTTCCTGCAGGCCGCGGAATTGCTGGCGGCGCGCGACGACCGATTGCGCTTCGTGTGCGTCGGCGGCGGCGACTCGGGCTTCGCGCAAGGCATCAAGGCGCTCGCCACGCGGCTCGGCCTTGACCCGCGCCTGGTTTGGGCCGGAGCGCGCAACGACATGGCAGCGATCTACAGTGCGCTGGACATCGCCGCTTCGAGTTCCTGCGGCGAAGGTTTTTCCAATGTCATCGCCGAAGCCATGGCCTGCGGACGGCCGTGCGTGGTGACGGACGTGGGCGACTCCGCGCGCATCGTCGGTACGTGCGGGGCCGTGGTCAAAGCCGGCGATCCATCGGCGCTCGCGGACGCCATTGAACGCGTCGCAAAGGAGCTTGGGGACCCCGGCGAGTCCGCCCGGCTGCGCGCCGCATCACGCGCGCGGATCGAGGAAAGCTATTCACTCGACGCGCTGCTGCGCAATTCCGAAAAGGCGTTCCGCGCGCTGGACCGCCGGGCGGAGCGAGGCTAGCCGCATGCAGCCCTTCCCGCTCCTCGATCTTGCGTGGCCCGCCATTTTCATCCTGGTGACGGGGTTCGCGATCGCATACGCGTTCACCCGCCGCATCGTCCTCAGTTACTGGATCACGGCGCTGAAAGCGGGGCTGTTCCTGCTTTACTTCGGCTTCTTTTTCAACGGCACTTACACCTTTAAGGACGACTTGCGATACCTCCATATCGGCGAGCAGCTCGTGGCCAACGGCATCGGCCTGATGAACATCATCAGCCATTACAAATACATTGTCAGCACGGTCATGGGCCAGAACATCGCGTACTACGTTTACAACGCCACCGCGGTGAATTTGTTCGGCGCCGGGTACTACGCGCCGGTCACTCTGAACATCGTGCTGACCTTCCTCGAGGCAGGGTTGTTGATGAAGGCGGCGCGTGACGGATTGGGCATGGGCTGTCGCGCTGCGATCGGCCTGTTCGCGTTCCTCGCGCTGAGTCCGGACGTCCTGGTGTGGTCCACGATTCCGAACTTCAAGGACACGCTGGTGGCCACCGGCACGGCAGCCGCCGTGTGCGCGGTGGCGCTGGTGGACAAGCACCGCATCGGGCGCGCGGCAGTCCTTGCCATTGCGGCGGCATTCGTACTGGCGATCACACGCCTGTACGTGCCACTGATGCTGGGCGTCGCCTTCGGCATCACCTTGTTCATGTCATCGCGCGGCCGGCGCAATCCGTGGCTGTGGTTGTTGTCTGTCGCCGCCCTGTTTTTCGTCCTGCGGCATATGGGGCACGGCAGCTTGGTGGGCGCCGTGCACACCTTGCGTTCCCAGATGGACAACCCGGTGAAAGGCGTGCTGCGCTTCCTTATCACGCCCATACCCTTCCACACCGCGCCCGGCTACGGTTTCATGGATCTCCCGCAGATCATTTACTGGGTGCTGATGCCGCTCATGTTTTACGGGATCCATTGCGTCTGGCGCAAAGCCACGATTTCGAGCCGCTTCATCGTCATTTACTTCATCCTGATGGTCCTGTTGTATGGCTCGTTCACCACGCTGCAGGGCGCACGGCACAGGGTGCAGATCGACGGACTGGTGGTGATCTTCCAGTTCTATGGTCTCCTCGCGCTGTTTCGCCAGCGCTTCCGGAAGCATGTCCACCATGTACCCGACGCCTCGCCGGATTCCACTGCCATGGAGGTCAACGATGCATCGCCGGAGATCGAGGGCGGAGACCGCTCGCCATATGGCGTCACCCGCGCGGGCGGTGTGCGATGAAGATATGCCACGTCATTACCGGGCTCGAGGTCGGTGGCGCGGAACTGGCGCTGTGCGGATTGCTGGAGGCTTTGAGCGAGCCGGAAAACACGGTCGTCGCACTCCGAGGTGAAAGTGCCCTGAGCGCGCGCGTGGCCGACTTGGCTCCGCTCAGTCACATGGACATGAACCCCGGCCGCGCCACGCCGGGCGACGTATTGCGATTACGGAATGTCCTGCGCCGCAACCAGCCGGACGTGGTCCATGCCTGGATGTACCACGCCAACCTCGCGACTTCGCTAGCGATGACCGGCCTGCGCACGCCGGTGATCTGGGGCATCCATCATTCGCTCAGCGATCTCGCGAGCGAAAAACGCAAGACCCGCGCCGTGATTCGCGTCAACGCATGGTTATCCCGCTCGCCCACGCGCATCCGCTACGTTTCGGCGCTCGCGGCGAAGCAACACTCGCGATTCGGGTTTTCCGCCCGGCGTACGCTGGTGATCCCGAACGGTTACGACACGGACAGACTCAGGCCCGATCCGGCCGCGCGGGCACGCGTACGGCGCGAGCTTGGCATCGATTCCGCCACGCTGGTGATCGGGATGATCGCGCGCGTGCACCCCACCAAGGACCATGCGAATTTCCTCGAAGCCGCGGCGCATTTTCTGCCGGAGCATCCGGGCACGGTTTTCGTGCTGGTCGGCGAGGACGCGTCCGACGACAATCCATCGCTGCTTGCGGCGATCGATGGCCTGGGACTTCGGCCGCACATGCGGCTGTGCGGCAAGCGCGCGGATATCCCCGCGCTGGACGCGGCCTTTGACATCGCGACGCTGTCTTCGCGCGGGGAGGCCTTCCCCAACGCGGTCGCCGAGGCGATGGCATGCGGAACACCTTGCGTCGCGACCGATGTCGGCGACGCGGCCCTGATCATCGGTGACACCGGCGCAGTGGTGCCGCCGCGCGATGCGCCTGCACTCTGTAAAGGCTGGGCAACGCTTGCCGCCCTGTCCACATCGGAACGCCGGGCGCTCGGCTTGCGCGCGCGTGAACGCATCGTCGAATGCTTTGCCCGCCAAGCCATCGCGCACCGCTTCGTCGAACTTTATGAGGAGCTCATAAATACATCATGCGCAGACCCATAAGACTGAATCGCAATTTCTGCAGGAAACTGTGGCCCGGTATGCAACGCGGCTGCCCCGATCCGCGCGGCCTGCTCGATGCAGATATCAGCGACGGCGACGCCAATGAAATCCTGATCAGGATGAAGATCCACGGCGTTTTCAAGACCACGTGGTCGGATCGCTTCCCGCAAACCACGCGCCTGCTCGCGAGCAGCGACTTGTCACCGGAGGCGGTGATCGCCGACGTCGGTGCGTCCGACGGCAGCACATCACTCAGCGTGATGCGTGCGGTGCGCTTCGGGCGCTACTACGTGACCGACCGGCACGTCGAGGCATACGCCTGCAACACGCGCAAGGGCATGTTCTTTTGCGACGAACATTCCAATCCCTTCATGTTCGCCAATCGCTTTGTCGTCATCTACAACGAGCCCGGCGAGGCATCGCGCCCGCAATCCGGCATCGTGAGGAACCTGTTCGCGGGCTTCGACATGACGAATTGCAAAGACGTGCGCAAGGTCTCGCTCATGAATCGTGCGCTGCTGCCAAAGCTCGGTGACGACGTTCGCCTGGAGCAGTACGACATCTTCGAGGCGTGGCCGCACGAGAAGGCAGACCTCGTGATCGCCGCGAACATCCTGAACCGGGATTACTTCGCGGAATCCCGGCTCGCCGACGCCCTGCGGAACCTGACGGGCGCGTTGAAGGATGGCGGCAGACTGGCCCTGATCGAAAACCGGGCCGCCGAGCAATCGAACCTGTTCCGCCTCGAACACGGCCGCTTCGTCGTCGAGGATCAGGTTGGCCCCGGCAGCGACATCCAGGCACTGGTGAGCGGTCTTTCGTGATGCGTCCGCGCAATGAGCCGATCATGTCGTTGCCACTGCAACGCGTGCCGATTGATGGGAAAAACAAGATGCCTACGAGTACACAGCGGCTTGACCGGATCACTACGCTGAAATTCAGGCGCAGGAAGGAATCCTGGGTGGCGGAAGCAGACGGATGTTTCTACAAGATCACTCGGAGAAGCAACGATCCGCTGCAGGACCTCGGCGATCCCGCTTGCATCGCAACCTCCCTGAGTGAATACACCGACGTGCGGTATCTGCGCGAGCTCAGCGATCGAGTCTGCTGTCCCGAGCGCATCGAGCAAGCCTGCATCGTTTATCCGCTCTTGACCGGACCGGACATGTACGTGCTGCTGATGAGCAATCCCGCGCACGAACGTCGTGAATCGTGTCTGCGAGATGCACTCCAGCTGCTTGCGCGCTTGCATCATGACAGTGGTGCTGGCCATCCCATGAAGGACTATCGGCGCGACAGCTTTCTTCCGCCGAACCGGGAAGTGCTGGACTGCATGGAACGGCGGAAGCGAACCCTCGTGATCACCGGGTTTGAAGCAAGAAATATTCGCTTCGACAGTAACAGGGCCGCATGGTTCTTCTTCGACCCGCACCACCTCTGGCGCGGCTTTCCGGAAGAAGACTTCGCACGATTCTTGGTCTCGTTACTGATGATCAGGGGCAGACGGGGCGGCCCTCGCCCGTGGACAAGTTTTGACCGCTTCGGGTTGCTTTCGACTTACGAGAATTTTGCGCCTGCGAAACTCGACAGGAACCTGTTGAACTATTTCCTCCATGAACAACTCGCCATGCGCAGGTCCCATGCCATGAAGTCAGCGAGGCAACTGCCCACTCCAAGCCGTGTTTTCGGGGTGGCTTACACACAGTTCTATTATCGCCAGCTTCGACGTACGCTTCCGTCACAGAAGTTTTGATCATTCGTGCAACAGCCATCTGGCCTCAATTGAGCCGATCAGACAATATTTGGTGTTCGCCAACAGTTGGGGGACAGGATCTACATCCCCGCATCTCTCACATCAATTTCGGATTTCGATAGCCGACTTGGCGCTCGTATGTTCTTTCGATTCAAGAAGAAAAATCAGCTCCCTGGAGAGTGCCGGCGCAATCCACTTCTGTTTCCGAATCACGAACATCGAGCTGACTTCCGAACGCGCGCTTGACATCGAGCAGTAACACAGATCGTCCCTTTTTCCGCCAAACACAGCTTTTCTCAAAGCATGCCGAAGCTCGTGAAAACGATTATCTATACCGAACGAAACAATTGCATACGGTGCAACGAGCGATATCTCCTTCAACATGACTTGCCGCACGTCCCGAGGAACTCGATGCATGAGCCGCAGGCACACCACTGCATCCAAGCTTGGCGGCGCAAACTCACTCAGCTGGACTATGTCGTTGACCATGAATTGGACTGCGTTGTATCGGATCCTTTGATATTCAGATTTTGCGATTGCCAGCATGTTCGCTGAGATGTCGCACGCAAACGCCCGCGATCCAAGTTCCGCGAATGTACTCGCGAGTTTGCCGCTTCCCGCTGGAATGTCGATTATTGTGCCATGCGGAATCCTGTGAAGCAGCGACTTAACAACACGCCTTTCTCGTGTCGCGACATAGCGGAATGGTATGGTCTTTAGACCGTTCGACGCGGCAAATGCATTGTGATACACCTCGGCGCTACGGTCATCTTTGTAGTTTTCACGCGTTTTGTGCTTGTAGTCAAAATTCATGTGTATGCATCCAGCGAATTCAATTTCGAAGTACGGCATACATGCACCTGAAGTAGCTCGGGTACGATCAGCCGCGTGGCTGAAATATAATGCTACCACGATTAACTGGGAGGCTGCGTTTTTAGTGCGGGTTCGATAATCAACTGGCTGCGGCTATCGATGAACGCAAAGTAACTCCGCTCAGAGCCTATGGCTTTCAATAAATGCTCTAATGCTTTCGACCAGCACTACCTCGGTGCTGGAATGTCCGCGGAAGCACGCCGGCTGCCTGCAACCTCGGCCGCAGGCGCTGCTCAACCGTGGCGATGCTGCGCGAGCCACGCCTGGAACATCAGCACGTCCCACAACCGGTGGTGTTCGCGCACGCGTCCGGCAACGTGGTCGCTCCACATCCTGCGAATCGGCGCCGGGTCGAAATAACCCTGCTCACACAGACGCCGCTCGCCGAGCAACGCCTCGGCCCAGTCGCGCAGCGGCCCACGCAGCCATCCGTCGATGGGCACGCTGAAGCCTTTCTTGGGACGGTCGATCAAAGCGCGCGGCACATACCGGTCCAGCACCTGGCGCAGCAACCATTTGGATTGCCCGTCGCGCAATTTTTGCCGCAACGGCGTTCGCCACGCGTGTTCGA
This sequence comes from Rhodanobacteraceae bacterium, assembly GCA_050737995.1. Classification (GTDB taxonomy): domain Bacteria; phylum Pseudomonadota; class Gammaproteobacteria; order Xanthomonadales; family Rhodanobacteraceae; genus 66-474. The sequence goes on along the minus strand of JBOHYR010000125.1, from coordinate 1,999 downwards.
CCACGCGATGGTCCAGCAGCGGCACGCGGGCTTCCAGGCTGACCGCCATGCTGGCGCGGTCCACCTTCACCAGGATGTCGTCCGGCAGGTAGCCGATCAGGTCGCTGTACATCATGCGCTCCAGCGGATCGCGCACGTCGGGCCATTGCGCGAAATCAGACAATTCGATTTCCGGTTCGCGCGATTGCAGCACGATCGATTCCGGCTCGAACCAGTGCGACACCAGCAGCAGGTAACGCGCATCGACGGAGGATGCCTGCAGCATCTGGCCCAACAGTTCGGTCTTGGTACCCGGATTCCTGATCCGCAACCGCGCCGGCAAGCCGCGATTGGCGCCGCGAAAAAGGGCTTCGTACAGTCCGGGGCGCGCACGCAACGAGCGCGCGAAACGAGTGCGTACCGGACTCGGAACCGAATCCAGCAAGCGCCCGACGCGCGTCGCCCACGCATAGCGGCTGTAACCGGCGAACAATTCATCGCCGCCATCGCCCGACAGCGACACGGTTACCTGGCTACGCGCGAGTTTCGACACCAGGTACGTCGGAATCTGTGACGAATCGGAAAACGGTTCGTCGAACATCGCCGGCAACATCGGGATGACGTCCAGTGCGTCCCGTGCGGTCACGTACAACTCGTTGTGCTCGGTACCGAGATGGGCCGCGACCTCTTTCGCGAACTTCGCCTCGTCGTGGTCCTGTTCGTGGAAGCCGATCGAAAACGTGCGCACCGGATGCGCGGATTGCGCCTGCATCAGCGCCACGATAGTTGAGGAATCCACACCGCCCGACAGGAACGCGCCCAGCGGCACGTCCGCTTCCATGCGCAGCGCAACGGCGTCGCGCAGCAAGCGATCCAGTTCATCGATCGCTTCAGCATCGGACAATTCGACGCGGCCGCCCGCGGCGGCGGCCGCCACCGACCAGTACTTGTGCACGCGCTGTGGCAGTGCCGCGACCGCGCCAGCGCTCGCGGCATCCCTGGCTTCGACGCGCAACATCGTGCCCGGCGGCAACTTGAAAATGCCCTGGTAAATCGAACACGGCTGGGGGATGTAGTTGTGGCGCAGCAGCAGGCACAGCGCGCCACGATCCACGCGTCCCTCGAAGCCGGGCAACGCGGCGATTGCCTTCAACTCGGAGGCGAACGCGAACATCGATCCCGCCCAGCCGTAGTAGAGCGGTTTGATGCCGAGGCGATCGCGCACCAGCGTCAACGCGCGCGTCTCACGATCCCACAACGCGAACGCGAACATGCCGATGAATCGCTGCACTGCGCCTTCGAGTCCCCATCGCTCGATCGCGGCCAGCATCACTTCCGTGTCGGAATGCCCGCGGAAGCGCGCACCCGATGCTTCGAGATCCGGGCGCAGGCGGCGATGGTTGTACACCTCGCCGTTGAACACTATCGCGTAGCGACCACTGGCGGACAGCATCGGCTGGCGTCCTTCCGGCGACAAGTCGATCACCGACAGGCGCCGGTGTCCCAGCCACAAGCCCGCGCCAGCGTCCCGCCAGACACCCGCGTCGTCCGGACCACGATGACGGATCGCGCGCGTCATGCCGTCCACGGCGGCGGCGGCGCGATCCGCGTCGAGATGCTGGGCCACATCCCAGAATCCGGCAATTCCGCACATGGACAACTCCGTTCAACCAGGTCCGTGCGCACTTTCGCACAATGATCTTCTTACGATGATCCTGCATTGCTGAACAGCCGCCTGCATGCGCCGGCGCCGTTCGGCAACGCGTCAGATGCGACCCGGTACGCTCCCGGCGCGATTCGCTTCATCGCATCGTCAGTGACGTGTCGCGTGTCCCCAGCGTCACCGCGCGTGCATGCGAAGGCGATCTGAACGCGTCCCAAGGATCAAGGAATGCCACAAGCCATGGCCGAACGGAATGCCGGGCGGACCGGACCCGTCATCGACAGGCCCATCTTCATCGTCGGCGCGGGCCGCAGCGGCTCGACCGTGTTCCATCGCATGTTCTGCGAACATCCGAAC
>JBOHYR010000124.1:0-9286 GCA_050737995.1 Rhodanobacteraceae bacterium | reverse complement strand
ATCAATTCCTCGGACAGGCCATCGACAAAGTATTGCTGCTTGGGATTACCGCTTTCGTTGGCCAGCGGCAGCACCGCGACGGACTTCTGCGGGGCCTTGGCCAGCTCGGCGGCGATGGCCTTGGCATCCGCGGTGTTGGCGGTGCTGGTGGCATCGCGGTGCAGCACGAACTGGTTGGTGACCAGCAGCACGATGGCTACGGCCATGATGCCGATGATCCAAAAGTCCAGCTTGCGGCCGGTCGAGTGCGCAATCGAATCGCCCGGCGCAATTTCACTTTCACGCTTGAGGCCGGTGGGGGTGATCTCGTAGAACCAAGCGAACGCGACCCAGAACGGAAAACCGATCACGCAGGCGACCAGAAACCAACGCACTACCCAGTCAGGCGCTCCAACATAGGGCGCAAGTTGCGCGATACCCTGTGACAGTGCCCACACTGCCGCGGCGTAAAATGCGCCCGCACGCAGCACATTACGGCGCTTCAGTTCCCCGAAAAACGCGCCTGCCTTCAAGCGATCGCCCCTGGGTTGGGATCCGCGGACCCGCAGTGGGACGGAGTGTACTGCCACAGGAGGCTGCTCAAGTCGGCGCGATAGGGCCGTGGCCACCTACGGGACTTTGCGGCCATTCGACGTGGTGCTTGTCGGTGTCGAGGCTCGCTACTTACCGGACTTCCCCAGAGCAGACGTTCGTCACCGGCAGCAAAGGGTCGCGAAGCGACCCTTCACGAATTGCTTTTGTTCGACCGGACCGCGACTGACGGGCAACGGGCGCTGACCGGCCAAGAGCCGTCTATCGGGTAGCTTTTCTTGTTGCCAGGAAGCGGTCATTTGCTGGGTTCGCAAAGTGTGTGACGCGCGAAATTCGCCGTGTGCGTTCTGGAACTTACCCGCCGAGATCGATATTGGTGCATGCCCGATTGGGAGCCCGAAATTCAGGTGATTTCTCCTTACACACGGCCCTGTTGGGGGGGGTGCGGGTTAAGCGTACGAGCATGTCCGGAATACGCCATTGGGATCGTCTATATTGATGAATAGACCTAGGTTGGCCTCAAGGTAAGTGCATGGAAGATGTTCTACGAATCCTCCGAAAAGTACACGTGGCCGTGCGGCGACAAGGCGTTGCGGCACAGGATGCCGATGACATCGTACAGGAGGCATTTGCGCGCTTGGAGGCTTACACGCGAAAGCAGGAGCTGCGCTCGTCGGAGGCTTTCCTTGTCACCACCGCAGTGAACTTCGGTCGCGATCAGGCCCGCCGCCGCGCGCGAATGCATGTGGTTTCCGGTGAATTCGACCTAGAGGCGATAGCTGATGTTGCACCTTCGCCTGAGGAACAACTGGCAAGCCAGGAGCGATTGCGTCGGGCCAATTCGGCCTTGGCTCGGCTCAATCCGACGACGCGGCGGTGCTTGTTGGCACAGCGTGTCGATGGGCTCACGTTTTCTCAAATCGCTGCACGTGAACATCTGTCTGTCGCCGCGGTTGAGAAGCGTGTGGCTCGTGCGCTGATGTTTCTAACCCAATGGATGGGCCAAGAGTAATGCGTGAACGTCTTCACATCGCCGATGACATCACTGTTGCTGAGGCTTCTGCGTGGCTGACACGATTGCAAGGGCCGGCGCGCACTGCCGCAATGGAAGACGCCTTCAGGCTCTGGCTGGCAGAGAGCACCGCAAATGCTCGGGCTTTTGCCCGTGTTGCTGACACGTGGGAGATCATCGCCGGAGCCGCTTGCTGGGAGGCCGCAGACATCGATGCTTCAGTCGCCTCGCGCCACCGGCAAAGACGCGCGCTGTTGGCTGCTGTAATCGCTAGCGTTGCCGTCATGCTCGTGGTGGCAGGGTTTGTGGGTTTTCAGTTACGTGCTCCGGTCTATCAGACCTCGATCGGAGAGATAGAGTCCGTCACCCTGAGTGATGGAACCCGCGTGACACTTAACGCCGATACGCGGTTGCGCGTGTTCTACCGAAAGCATGAACGTCGTGTCCGGCTGGAGCATGGTGAAGCGGAATTTGATGACATCGAGAACCCGCAGCGACCGTTTCTGGTGCAGGCCGATGGCTATCAGGTGCGCGCGCTGGGTACGATTTTTGATATGTACAGCGCCCCGAAGCATCTCGATGTGACGCTGATCAATGGGCGGGTCGATGTCAGTCGGGCCACGTCGGCCAACGGCAAGCCCGCGTCCGCACGGACAGTGCTCTCTCCGGGCGAACGTCTGGTAATACGTGGCAACGGTCAAACCAGGATCGATCATCCCTCCCTGGAGGCGATTAGTGCGTGGCAGCGGGGGCAAGCCGTATTCAACGATGTTCCGTTGGCCGATGCGATCGCCCAGATCAATCGTTACGGCGGTACCCCCATACGGATTGCGGATCCGGCGTTGGAACAAGTACGTGTATCAGGGGTCTTCCCGATTCGCGATCCGGGTGAGTTTGCCGATGCCATCTCCAGCTTGCGGCATCTCCATGTTGTGCGATCCAACAAAAGCGTCGTGATCACGCGCTGATGCATTCTTGAATCCTGCGCAATCGCCCAGCAGCGCACTTGTAGCAACCGCGGTGGTTCCAGCGACCTGAGAACGGACCTGCCACTGAGGTGCATTCGCCCCGAGGAAGCGCCTGCTTCAGGAAATTTGGGACAGATCGATGTCCGGATCGTATCGGTCAGACGTCTACTTTCCCGATGGCCCCGTCTGCGATTGGCCTTTGGGGGCTTGGGGAGAGACACGCATGGTCTTTGCGAATCGTTGCATCGTTGCCATTGGGCTCGCGGCCGCGCTTACAACCGCGCCTATGGCTGTATATGCGCAGACTGGTCAGGAGAGCCAAGCCACTATCGCGTTCAATCTGACCGCGCAGCCGCTCGCGCGTGCCTTGCTGGCAGTCGGCAGTCGGGCGAATGTCATCGTCACTTTCGACCCCGCGATCCTCCGGGGTCGTCGTGCTGCGGCATTGAAGGGTCAATACACGGTTCGCCAAGCCTTCGAGCGCCTGCTTGCCGGGTCGGGACTGGTCTTGCATACAACCCCACGTGGCACGTTCCTGATTGAATCAGGCGACGGGGCCAAGCTCCCACACGCGGCTGCCACCTCATCATCCTCAACCTACAACTTCGATCTTCGCGCACAAAGTCTTGAAGCGACGCTTCAGGCTATTCACCGAATAACGGACCAGAAAATCACGCTGCAGGCCACCGTTCGCGATGATCTACACAAGAACGTAACCGCAATTCACGGGACGATGACGCCTTTACAGGCGCTGCAACAGGCTCTGGCCGGCACCAACCTGAAAGTGGCGGTTTCGCCAATGGGAACGTTGACGATCGGCACAAGCAGTTATCTCAGGACCTTGGAGACGATCACGGTTGTCGGCCATATCACGGGATTGACAGCCACTCGAACTTCAACGCCGCTGCGTGAAATTCCCCAATCGGTATCGGTTATCGGCCCGCAGCGCATAAGCGACCAAAATCTTTTCGGCCTTACTGATGTCATGAATCAGGCGACCGGAATCTCAGTGGAAGAAAGTGATCAGCTGAATAGCAGTTTCTATTCGCGCGGGTTTTTGATCAATTCGTACCATGTCGATGGGGGGGCGGCCATGGATCTTGTGTTTCCCAACGACACACTGCCAGATACATCTGAATACACTCAAGTCGAAGTACTACGCGGTGCCGACGCACTGTTCGGTGGGGCTGGAAACCCGGGTGGAACAATCAATCTGGTGCGCAAACGTCCGCACGAGCAACCGGAGGTGAGCCTTGATCAGTCCATTGGCTCATGGAACACCTATCGCACGGTGGTGGATGCGACCGGACCGCTGGGCTTCGGCGGCAAATTACTCGGGCGCGTTGTGGCGATGTACGAGCACCAGAATTACTTTTACCAAACGGCAACGTCGCAACAGAAAAAGCTTTACGGCATCGTGGAGTACAAAGTATCACCATCGACGCTTGTGACACTGGGCGGCAGCATCATGCAGCGCCACGACATCCCGATGACAATCGGCCTACCGCGTTACCTGGATGGAGGAGACATCCATCTGCCTCGTTCTACATTTTTTGGCATGCCATGGGAATATGAACATGCCCATACGTCGGAGGTATTTGCGCAACTTACCCACAGCTTTTCCAAGCGCTGGAAGTTCAAGTTCCAAGCCACACGAACGCATGAGAGTTCAGATCAGCTTTACGCGGATTTATTTGGCCCCGTGCAGCGCGTTACCGGGAACCTTGCGTCCCCCATAGATGTGCGCGGCGCATCGCTCTCAAATACGTCACTTTTGGGCAACGCGCAGCTGTCAGGGAGCTTCGACGTCGACGGTTGGCGTCAAGAGGTACTCGTAGGTACGGATTTTTCGCGGAACGAAACGTCGTACGGAGGGCCGGTTACATTTTACTCAGAGCCTATCTCCGTGTTCGACTTAAACTTTTTTGCGATGCCTGACATGAGCCAGCCTGTATATAGCGAGGCGACCTCAGTATCAACAAAGCAAACTGGCTTGTACGCCGCGCTGCGACTGCGCCCACCTGTTCAGGGATTGAGCTTTGTTATCGGAGCCCGCGATAACCGTTATGTACAGAGCGGACAGTTCTTTTTCCAGGCCGGCAATTTTGTTCAACATCAAGTCGACCCGGTCTCTCGCTTTAACGGGAAAGTGAACCCATTCGCGGGCGTTACCTACGATGTAGGGAAGCATTACTCCGCGTATGCCAGCTACGCGGGGATTTATGCCCCCGGGGAAGGTGACAATCGGGCGGCGGACGGCAGCCTTGTGCCAAGCACCCTCACTGGCGTCAATCTCGAGCTTGGTGTCAAGGGCGCGTGGTATGGCGGTTTGCTCAACGGTTCACTGGCGTTATTCAAGATCAAACAATCCGGGCTTCCGCTTTTTGTGTCGTCCAGCGCCGTGGTTCCAAACTGCTGCTACGTCAACGGAAGCAACCGCAGTCACGGCTTCGAGTTCGAGCTCGACGGCAGGTTCACGGCAAACTGGATGGTCGGTATTGGCTATACGTTCAATATCAATCGTGAGGCCGCTCTGCCTGGAAGTACCGATATACCGCTAGATTCCGAAACACCTCGGCAGCTACTCAAACTTTGGACCAATTACCAGCTGCCTGGTGACGGGCGGCGCTGGAGTGTGGGCGGCGATCTGCATGCGCAAACAAGCAGCTTCAGCAGTGGCCTGGTTTGCAGTGGCGCCACCAGTCTGACAGCAGGGTGCCTTGCGCCGGAGACGGTTTTCAACGTCACACAGGGCACTTACGTAGTGGTTGGCTTGCGCGCAGCCTATCGCTTGAACCACGACTGGAGTCTGGCACTCAATCTGAACAATATTTTCGATCGTGCCTATTACCAGACGATTGGTTCTCCCACCTGTTGCAGCTTTTACGGGGCGCCGCGCAATTTCATCGTAACGCTTCACGGCAATATTTTTTGATTACAGACGTAGCGTGACTCAATGACCGGGGCGTCTTGCGCGGTCGGTTGTGCCTTGCCGCCGGCAATGGTTTCCCTTGAGTCTGCACCCATGTCGCTCATTCATGCACGGCGAAGTTCGGGCATGTGTCGCACCCTCTACCAGCACAAGGAATCACCGATGACAATGCAACGCGGTAAGTTAACTCCACTCGTGCTTGGCATTGCACTGGGCCTGGGTCTAATCATCGGTGGGTTCCACGGAGTGCGGGCCGCTGACGCACCCGCAATGCCTACACGAGGACAGCAGCAGAAAAATGTCACACGCGCCGTGCTCAAGAATGGTTTGCGGGTGGTGATCATTCGCGACACATTGGCGCCTATGGTGACCACCCAGATCACCTACCTCGCGGGTAGCTACGACACGCAAAAGGGCTTCCCCGGCACCGCGCATGCTCTCGAGCACATGATGTTCCGTGATTCCAATGGCATGACCGGTGCACAACTGGACGAAGTGGCGGGCAAAATGGGCGCCAGGATTGACGCCTTCACCACGAACGACGCGACCCAGTTTTACTTTGACGCCCCGGCACAGTACACCGACATGCTGTTGCACATCGAGTCGCTCCGGATGCGCGGTGCCGAGCTTACCGCCAAGGGCTGGGATCTCGAGAAAGGCGCGATCGAACAGGAAGTGTCACGCGACATCTCTTCCCCGGATTTCCTTGCGCTCCAGAAGGCCGAAAAGATTCTTTACGCGGGTACTGGATATGCCATGACCCCGCTGGGGTCACGCCCCACGTTCGACAAAACCAACAGTGCGATCCTGAAAGAGTTTTACAACCATTGGTATAAGCCCAACAACGCAATCCTGGTGATCGCGGGCGATGTCGACCCCATGGCAACACTGGCCGAGGTCAAGCAGTTCTTCGGACCGATCAAGCCAGGCGTGTTGCCGCCACGTGCCCCGGTACACCTGGAGCCGTACAAGGCACAAACCATTTCTCAGAGCACCTCCGACCCTACGGGTGCCGTGGCGTACTTCTACCGAATGCCGGGCCAGCGCTCAAAAGACTACGCCGCGATGCAGGTGCTGCTTGACGTGCTCAACAATGCCCGCAGCCCTCTCTCTGATCTGGCCGCGCAAGGCAAAGTGCTGTCAGCGAGCGCCGACGCGCAGCCCTTCGCGTACGGAGGGCTCGGCATCATCGCAGCCGGATTCCCCCAAGGCGGCGACAGCAGAAGGACCGCAACCGAACTCGATGGTGTCATCGAAGGCATTCTGAAGAGCGGTGTGCCGGCCGATCTCGTGGCTGCTGCCAAGCGCCAGGAGCGCGCGCAGTTCGAGTTCAACAAAAACAGTGCATCGGGGCTGGCGTCAGCGTGGTCGCAAGCCTTGGCGTGGCAGGGCCTCAACTCTCCACAGGAGGCGCTTGATCAGATCGAGCAAGTCACGGTGCAGGACGTCAACCGCGTCGCGCGTGAATACCTGAAGCCCGACAGGCGCGTCACCGTGATGCTGACCCCGAGCCCGAATGGCAAGCGCCCACCCGACAGTCAGGGCTTTGGTGGCACGGAGTCGTTTGCCAGCAACGCCAAGCTCGACACACCGCTACCAGAGTGGGCCTCCAGACAACTGCATAAGCTGGAGATGCCGCATTGGACGCTCGACCCGGTGACGATGAAGCTCGACAACGGCATAACCTTGATCGTGCAGCCCGAGAACGTCAGCAAGACCGTTACGGTGGTCGGTCAAATCGACCACGACGACAACTTGCAAGAGCCCAAGGGTCAGGAAGGTGTCGGTCAGTTGCTGGGTTCACTATTTGACTACGGTACGACCACCCTCGACAGGGCTGCGTTTCACAGGGCGCTGGATGAGATTGCGGCGTCGGAATTCGGTGGAAGTACATTCTTCGTCGCGGTGCCAAGCGCGCACTTCGATCAAGGCGTGCAGCTGTTGGCCGACAACGAACTGCATCCGGCGCTCCCCGAAAAGGCGTTCAAGGTGCAGCAAAAGACGCTTGCCCGCACGTTGACCGGCCTACTGCAATCACCGCATTACAAGCTGATTCGAGCCTTGGACGAAGGGTTGTTGCCTGTGGGTGATCCGGGTTTGCGTCAAGCAACTCCGGCTTCGGTCGACAAACTGAACCTCGCCGATGCCAAAGCCTACTTCAAGCAGATTTACCGTCCCGACATGGCCACGATTGTGGTGGTTGGCGATGTGACGCCTGCGCAGGCTAAAGCCACTGTCGAGAAGGCTTTCGGTGCATGGAAAGCGATCGGACCCAAGCCCGATGTGATCCCGGAGCCAGTTCCGCTGAATCCGGCCAGCTATACGGTCGTGCCCAATGCCTATGCTTCCCAAGACACGGTGCTGATGGGTCAGCAAATGGACTTGAATGTCCACAACCCCGCCCGTTACGCGTTGCAACTGGGTAATGAGGTGCTGGGAGGGAATGGGTTCGCCTCGCGCCTTATGGTGGATATCCGCGTCAAGCATGGCTATGCCTACGGTGCCAACTCCTTGCTGAGACTTGATCGCACGCGCTCGATTTTCTACGTCTCTTACGGCAGCGATCCGGATAAGGTCAAACCGGTGGACCAATTGGTCTTCAAGAACCTCAAGGAGCTCCGAGATACACCCGTCAAGTCCGGCGAGCTGCTCAACGCCAAGCAGGCGCTTGTTCGCTCGATCCCGCTTGAGGTTTCCGGCGTCAATAACATCGCCAGATCGCTGCTCACTTGGAGCAAAATAGGCGAACCGCTGGATGAGCCCATGGTGGCCGCGAGGCACTATTTGAACCTCACCGCCGGGCAGGTGCAGACCGTGTTCAAGAAATACGTCCAGCCCGCGCATCTGGTGCAGGTGGTTGAAGGTCCGACGCCGAAGCAGCACTGACGCGACATTACAGGTGCGACATTCCGGCCCGCGTAACGTGGGCCGGAATGTCGCACCAAATGATCTTGGCTGAGATGACAGGCTTTGGCGTTCTGCTCCGTACTGCCGCCCCAAAACATCTCTACTCTAGATTGCCCAGTACGGGTGGTTGGATGGTTCCAATTCAGTGCAATGCCAAGCTTCGTTCGTAGCATCAAGTTTGAAGTGCACAGGTGATCAGCCTTCCCGAAAGCGGACGTGCGCGGAGGTCTGCAACGGGTCGGAACTCGCCTCTCGACTATTTCTCAACGGCGCTAGTTTTCAGGATCGGCCAGAGCGACGGGCACGAACGACCTGCACGCGCGCTCGATCGATTGCCACTAAGAGTTGGCAGGAGATTTCATGGGACGTGAGTTCCCAAGAGCGCCCGATTCCGACGACGAATTCGCGTCGCCGGGATTACAACCTCTTGTCGTGCGTCGGCGAGGGTGTAAAAGACGCTGAGGGAGCACTCCAAATCATGCGCTCGCGCGTGCCTTGGAATTGGTGCGCCGCCGGGCCTTGGCGCTGAGCGTAATGTGCAGTTCGCAGCCCACGGCATCGGCGTAGCGGCGCAGGGTCGCAATGGATGGTGCGTGCTTTCGGCTTCCCGTGCTCGCTTCGAGCCTCGCCACGCTGGCCTGAGCCACGCCCATGCGTGCAGCCACGTCGGCTTGCGTCATGCCCGCTGCCTTGCGTGCGCGGAGCAGTTCGTTCAAGGCTGCAAACTCATCGGCCAGCGCCTCATAAGCTGCCGCATAACCGGGCCGCTTCATCCATCGCTTGTGCGACGCTTCCACGTCGAAGGGTACGGGCTTGTAACGTTCAGTAATCATGTTTTCACCTGTTTCAGTCGTGCGCGCGCGGTCTCAAGTGCGTGCGACGGCGTCTGTTCGGTTTTCTTGACGAATGCGTGCAGGATCACGATGTGCTGGCCGA
>JBOHYR010000123.1:0-61978 GCA_050737995.1 Rhodanobacteraceae bacterium | reverse complement strand
GGTACGTTTCGACTATACCGATGGCTGGCTGGAGGATGCCGGGCCGATCCCGGCGTTCGCGCTCGATCATGAGCTGATCCTCGCCGAGGGAGCCCACTACGGGCTCGCGGGTGCCGACAAGCTCTCCAGCATCTTCCTGGATTGCTCGCCGGACCGCTGGGGAAAGATGTTGATGGAGCGACGCGAAGCGATCGAGGCGCGAGAACAGGATCGAAAGATACGCAACTTGCGCGATTGGGATTTCCTGCTAGGCGTCAATGACGAGTCGCGCATGGGCGCTCTGCGCCTCAAGGATGCCGCCTCAGACCAATTCATCGATTCGCGAGTTCTAAGTGCGCCACCGATCACCGCGCTCAGGACGCTGGAAGCGGCCGCTGACAAGGTTGAGCATGGAGACGACAAACAGCTCGCCAAATGGATCAAGCAATTGATCGCTCCGGGCGCCTCGCTCGGCGGCGCTCGCCCCAAGGCCAGCTTCCGCGATACGGACGGCAGCTTGTGGTTGGCCAAGTTTCCGTCACGTGATGATCGGCGCGACATGGGTCTGTGGGAGTTTCTCGCCTACCAATTGTCCATTGATGCCGGCATTGACATGCCGCCGGCGCGAGTACTCAAGCTCTCCACCCGCGGCTGCACGTTTGCGGTGAAACGGTTCGACCGGACGCCGACATCCCGCAAGCTGTACGCGTCCGCAATGACACAGTTGGCGATGACCGAAAGCGAGGGCGCCAGCTATCTGGATATTGTCCAGGCAATCGAAAGTACGGGATCCAGTACGTCTATCAAACGGCAACTTGCGCAGTTATTCCGGCGCGTGCTGTTCAACATCCTGATCGGCAATCGCGATGACCACCTGCGCAACCACGGGTTTCTGCGTGAACACAATGGCTGGACGTTGTCACCCGCGTTCGACGTCAATCCCAACCCCGACAAGGGTGAGCACATTCTGACCATCGACGGAAGTGATGCGTCGCCACATTCGCACCTGCTGACCGATGCATCTGACTTCTACCGACTCAAGGGGAAAGATGCTAATGCTATCGAACGACAAGTTCGCGGTGCAGTTCGCGGATGGGAAAAGAGGGCCAAAGCATACGGGCTGCACAACGACGAGACGGATCTGATGCGCAACGTCATTGATGCGGAGCGATAGGCGCAGACGGTGCCTTGACACCGCGAAAGCACCACCGGCCTTGGCGTTGAAGATCGCACCGGAAGCCAACGTGGCCCGCTATGACGCTTTACTTGGAGGTCGCCACGTCGCCTGACGCCTCCGTCCAAACCCTCAAGGCTCTGCACCTTCACGGCATGGCGCAGGCCCTCGATGAACTGGCCCGACAGGGGTCACCCCTGTATCACGAGGCACTGCCGTTCCTCACGACGTTGCTCAAGGCCGAAGTCGGTTTCGTGATCGCGAATTTCAATTGGTATCGTTGTAGCCTAAAAGCTACGCTTCCGGGATATGGCAGGAAGTGTCAAGTTCGGGCTTCATACTTGCGACGGATGGGCACAACCTTGGCCCAGTCGGCGGTCAGCAGGTCGTAGAGCTTTTCTAGCGCTGCGCGAGTCTCGGGAAGGTAGTCGTACCGGTCGTAGTGACATTCCTGCACTCCGCTGAGTCCATGCGATTGCAGCCGCGCGCGAACGTCACGCGATACACCTGCTTCGGCAAGACGGGTCTCGACAGTGCGTCGCAAGTCGCCCGGAGTAAAACTTCCGCCTGGAAGCTCTCCGGCTTCCAGCATCGCGTCGGCAATCCTGTGGATACGCTTGAAGATTCCCGCATAATCCGCGCCGCTCTTACCCCCGGTGAGCGTAAAAACATACGGGCCGAATGCGCCGCAGTGCATCTCGTGCATGGTGTCCAGCGCGGCAGGCAATATGGGGACGAGATGCTGTCGCGGACTGGTGCGGCGACCTTTTGTGTCCAGCAGCCGGAGGCTTTCGGTATCGCTGTCGAAGTCGCCTTGCGTCGCGCGTGCCAATTGCTGGATACGCTGACAACCGGTCAATAGGTGAAACCGTAACGGCGCTTGGTCCCGCGCTTGAGTCCGTTTCCAGTACGCGCCCAACTCGGCACGAGACAGCGCTCGGTCGCGTGCCTTGTTGGCACCCTCGATCGGCGTCAGGTCACGCGCAGGGTTCGAGGTCACGCGCAGCGCACGCAGGGCATGTAGGCGCGTAACCTTTCAGCTTGACGCAGGTGTTCCGCTTCGGCCGGCGCCGCCACAATGGCCAGTAGATAATCGGTGGTCACGTCGGCAATTGGCGCCACCCACAGCTTCGGCCATTTGTCACGGACGTGGTGATGCAACTCGCCTCGTACGCTGTGCGCGCTTATCTTCCCGTCGCGCTGCAATTGGTCGCCATACGCGGTCAGCAACGCGCCCAAGGTCCGTTCACGCTTCGCTTCCGCGCCTTCCTTCGCCGCATTTTCGGCGGCTTCCCGCGCGCGCATCGCGCGTTCCTCCGCGTCGCGTGTCGCGCGAATGTCGCCATCCTTTTGTCGGTCCCGTCGCAGGTTCCCCACCTTGGCGCGCGCATCCGCGAGCGTCACGCCTTCACGCCCGCGAGCATCGAACATTCCAACTGGAAGCGTGTCAAGCCGGCCTGACTTGGTGATGTATCGGAAATACATCATGACGCGCCCGGTTGCGAGTCTCCGCGCTAGCATTCGGCCTTCGCCACGCGGCGCGGGGTCAGATGCCCACTCGCCAGGCTTTAATCCTTCCAGCCTCGCCGTCGTCAACAGCCAGTGCTTTATCCTCTTGTTCATCACGGTTGCCATTTGGTTGCCATTTCTCGGCAGCATAGTACGCGACGACACCGCAAGATGCTGAAATCTAGCCGTAGCAGGGTATCGACGCCAATTCGTCGAAAACGCACAACATCGTCGGACGCCCTGAAGCGTTGAAAAAAACGCCTTTTAATCCATTTGTCGATGGTTCGATCCCATCACGGCCCACCAATTATATCAATGGCTTGAATTTCCTCTGATTCTCTAACCTCTGTCCGGGAGACGGCTTGCCTGGTAATCGGGCTGATCTTCGCCACTGCAGCTGTTGGCTTATTCACACAGGCCCAAATGAAGTGCCTGTCGGGCTATCGGCAATCGTAATCATGGTAGTCGCGTCCTTCTGTGGGCCCTTCCCACGCTTGAACCTTTCTTTGATCACGATGCTCAGGGTGTCACCACTCAAGATAGCATCTGCGCAGGAATGCACGGGTCACCACAAATGTGGGGAATTTGTCGCGGCGGCTCCGCGGAGCGCGTGTCGAATCCGGCGGCGGCTGTTGTCGTCATCGTCGCTATGCGGATGGGGGAGCAAGGCAAGGCCAATCGGAGCGCCGGCCGTGTCTGGGAGTACTTGGTCCGCGTTTTATTCAGTCGGCCGATTCTGTCGATCGCAGCCGCTGCAGCAAAACCGGAATCAGGGCAAGCAGGCCGAGCCCCACCAGCGGCAGCCAGATGTGTGGTTCCAGAATGAGGTCAAGGGAGATGCCCTTGCCTTCGGCGATCGATTGGCCGAGCCCCGCGCCGATCGCGGTTTCGAATACCAGCATGATCACACCGCCCAGTGCGGTGGCCAGCGTGAACAGCCACACCGGGCAACGCAGCCACGCGAGCGCGACGGTTATGCCACCGAACGGAAACAGCGGCACGAAGCGCAGGAACAGCGTGTAGGAGACGGGATGAGCTTGATAGCCCTGTCGTATACGCTCGACGAACTTCGGCGGAGGGCGCTTGCCGGCTCCGAATGCATGGCGCGCGGCAAAGAACAGCATGAGGGAACCGAGCACCTCGGCCACCAGCGACAGACCGATCGCCGTGCCCATGCCGAACAGCATCCCTCCCGCGATGATGATGAGCAACGGCCCCGGCATTGCGGTGGCGATCGACAACGTCAGTACCACGACATAGATGATGTAGGCCAGCGCCTGATGGTCCGCGATCTGGCGCGACCAATTGGCCTGCTCGGTCAGGATGTGGTGCGGGGCTAGATCCTGCAGTACGCCACTCGCGCCGACCGCCACGCCGATTGCAATCAGGATCAGCAATGGCACGAAGGCTCGCAATCGGCTCATGGGCAGACGGTGTATGGCAGGAGGCGACACCAAACAGGATAGCCGGTTGGACTTAATGTCGCGAAACACGCGGTTCATCAACGACGCGGATCAATAACGTGCGCGGCCATGTGATCCATATGCCGCGAGCACCGCGCGAGTTGCATCCTTCCGCAGATCGCGCTCGACCTGATTGCTGCGTCGCTCGACCTCGCCTATCCGATCGGTCGGCAGCTGTCCTTGGTCGAGGCCTGCCAGTGATTCGGGGTCATCCTCGCGCCGAGCAGCAGTCGATTGATTCCTTCCCGAACGATCGCGACGTAACCCCGACAGCAGGGTTGCGCGCTCGACATTGCGGCATGCGCATTCGATTGCGAAGGCTTTATGCGTCGTGGCCTGCGTAGAAGCGATTACGATCGATGTCGCGAATGCACCACGCTGGCCAGCATAGGTTCGACGCGCGTCGAACCCCAAGGCAACTTGGAGCCGTCAGACTTGAACGGAGTCGGGTCGGCGCGTCCCTGCGCCTGTGATGCGCGATCCATCCGATCGCGAAAGACGGCCACTTCTTGTTCGGTTTACAAACGTCGTCTGCGCCCGAAGATCAGCGAAACGATGAACAGGATGACGAAGATCACGAACAGGATCTTGGCAATGGTGGCGGCCAAGCCGGCAACACCCAGGAATCCAAAAAAACCTGCGATCAACGCGATGATCAGAAAAACGATGGCGTAGTAAAGCATGAGGCTCTCCTTGTGCGACGTTGTTGGCGTTCGGGTCACAGGATCCGGTACACGCTACCACGGTGGCGGGTTGCTTCCCTCAAAAGTCTCCGGACACGCCCATCCATGGCATGACCGGAGCGATCCCGCGGTGTTTGTCGACACGTTTGGGGCTGCCGGCTCCGAACGCGAAGGGGGGGGGTACGGTTCGGGCCGGCACGGCTCCTCCCTGGAGCCGTCTAGAAACGCCACTGGCGTTTCCTTGCCTTGGGTGCGCGGGGGCAGGCAGCGCATTGCTATGCGTACTCGGCGCTCCACGCTGCTCGTGTCTACATCTTGCTTTCGAATTCCTTGATCTGCTTTTTGGCTTCGTCCCTTGCGATGCCGTAACGTTCCTGCAACTTGCCCGCGAGGTATTCCGTGCTCCCGGAAGCCGCTGTAAGGTCGTCATCGGTCAGCTTGCCCCAACGCGTCTTGAGCTTGCCGTGGAGTTGCTTCCACTGACCCTTGATCTTGTCCTCGTTCATCGTGTTCTCCTTGTTGGTGGGGGAAATACCCCGCGCCTGGATGGCGCGCATGGCGGGTTACAACTCGCTTTCGAACTCATATACCTGCAACAATGCTTCACGTCGATCGACGCCGTAGCGTTCCTGCAAAACCCTGGCGAGATATTCGGCATCGCCGCCGGGGTATGACACATCGTCGGTGGTCAACTTGCGCCATCGCCGCCTGATCCTTCCCGTGATGACGGACCATTCTTCCTTGATCCGATCCTGGCCCAACAAGGAACTTTCCTCGACGTGTGTGGGAGGGGGAAGTGTGGTCATGTCGGTCAATCCTTGGCCTTCAAGCCGGAAGCGTCGACATCCTTGACGCCCTTCACGCTCTTCGCAGCGGCGACGGCCTTTTTCACTGCGATCTCGGTGGGCAACACGCCGGTCAGCGTGACTAGGCCACCGACGGTTTTCACGGACACGTCCATGCTCTTCACGCCCTTGGTAGTGGCGAGTTCGCTTTTCACCTTGGTGGTGATCCATGCATCGCTTACGGCTTCACCGGCAGTCGAAGAGTGATCGCCCGTTGGTGCAGCCTGCTGCGCGGCCAGCGCGGTGTTGGCGGACATTCCGAAGCCAAGTGCGGCGGCGAGTGCAATGACAGTGAGATTGCGTGTTTTCATCGTGATCTCCTGATTATTTTAAGAAAACGCCGTTGCAACGACGATGTGCAACGAACGTATCAGCGCGTACGTGAACGAAAACCGGTACGACTTTTGAATTCGAACTGAATGGATTGCCAGACGTCCTTCGGGTCAACGTGTTGCGTGTTAGGTTTTCGTTCTGTTCTGGAATGTGGCCGCGCGTTGACGGGACCGACTCTACGCTGTGAATGTCGTCGGCGACAGAGAAACGAACATCATTCGGGTTGGTGTTTTTTCACCGGACCAAATTGGCATGGTGTCCACGCATCGAAAGAGACGACAATGCAAGGAAATATCCGGATGGAAACGCCATGCGCGCCAAACACCTCAAGCCCCGCGTCGATCGCGGGCAACTCCAGCAGATCATCGCCGGCCTGACTGAAGGCGTGTTGCTGATCGACCCGGATGGGTCGATTGTCAGGGCGAACGATGCCGCGCTGGCAATGCACGCTTGTGAGCATGCCGAGGATCTGGGTGCGACTGCGACGGGATACCGGAAGCGCTTCGTCCTGCGCTACCTAAATCATCACCTGCTCAAGGCGAAGCAATACCCACTGGCGCGCGTACTCGCCGGCGATCAGTTCGATGACGTGACAGTGGAGGTGACACACAGGTCGGACGACGGCTTTCGCCGTGTGCAGCAGCTGCGAAGCCTGATACTGGTCGGCGCGAATGGCGCCGTCGAGTCACTGGTGCTGATCGGCAAGGATGTAACGGAGCGGCTCAGCGCGGAAGATCGCTTCGAACGCACCTTCGGGGCCAATCCGGCGCCGGCCATCATCTGCCGACTTTCCGACACGCGCTACATCAAGGTCAACCAGGGATTCGTCGAGATGACCGGTTTTGATCGCGACGATATCATCGGACGGCCGTTTCGCGAACTTGATGTGCTGCATGACGCCGAGTATCGCGAAGACGCTATGCTCGCGCTACGCGAACATCGCACCATTGCCCAACAGGAAGCGGTGCTGCGGGTCCGCGATGGCTCAGGCAAGTTCGTGATTGTGGCGGGACAGCCGATCGAGATCGACGACGAGGCCTGCATGCTGTTTACCTTCAACGACCTCGACGCGCGCAAGCAAGCCGAAGTATCGTTGTTGCAGAGTGAGGAACGATTCGCCAAGGCGTTCCGTCTCGCACCCGTGCCGATGCTGGTATGCGCGCAATCGGGATGGCGCGTGCTCGCGGCCAACGCCGCGTTCGCGGCGGTCTCCGGGCACGAGCTTGCCAACCTGTTGGGCCAATCCATCCAGGATATTGGTTTCTGGAAGGGCACTGAGGTTCTCGGCGAGTTGCGTTCCAGCCTCCACGCGAACCGGGAGATCCGCGACCGCGACGTTACTTTGCTAACCCGCGACGGCGCGACAATCGACTGTCTGTTATCGGCGGAGGCCATGACCATCCAGGGCGAAGCCTGCGTGCTGTGCGTGGTGCGTGACATCACCGTGCGCAAACGCTCGGAGATGGATTTGCTGGCCGCCATCGAGGCGGTGATGAAAGACACTTCCTGGTTCAGCCGCACGGTGATGGAAAAACTTGCACAAATACGTCGCCCGGGCAATGCGGATGGCGTGCAGGGCAACCTCGGATCGCTCACGCCCCGCGAGCGCGAGGTGCTGGGGCTTATTTGCAAGGGCCAGACCGATGCCGAGATCGCAGCGGCGTTGCAACTGTCGCGCAACACGGTGCGCAACCACGTGTCTGCCGTATATGCACGGATCGGCGTCAATCGCCGCAGCGCCGCGGTGGTTTGGGGACGCGAGCGTGGTCTGGCTGCGTATTGAGACTAACGCTTACACGGACGGCTTCGACCATGTGTCGCGCAATGTCACCGTGCGATTGAATACCGGATGTTCTGTCGAGTGGTCGT
Organism: Rhodanobacteraceae bacterium; assembly: GCA_050737995.1. GTDB lineage: Bacteria > Pseudomonadota > Gammaproteobacteria > Xanthomonadales > Rhodanobacteraceae > 66-474. The sequence continues at coordinate 54,123 of JBOHYR010000123.1, read as the reverse complement.
GTCGGTCGGCGACGAAGTAGCCCATGCGCTCGAACTGGAAGTGTTGTTCTTGTCGCGTGTCGCGCAGCGAGGGTTCCAGATAACCGGTCACACTACGGCGTGAATCCGGATTGATGCGATCCAGCCATGTCTCGCCGTCGCTGTCACCGTCCGGATCGGCGGTATCGAACAAACGATCGTACAGACGCACCTCGGCTTCCAGCGCGTGTCCTGCACTGACCCAGTGGATCGTACCCTTGACCTTGCGGTTGGCGCCGGGCAGACCCTGCCGTGTTTGGGGGTCGAGGGTACAGCGCAGCTCGGTGATCCTGCCACCCGCGTTCTTGATGACGCCGTCACACTTCACGATGCCCACGCCGCGCAGACGCACCTCGCCGCCAGCAATCAGGCGCTTGAAACCCCTGGGCGGCACTTCGGCGAAGTCTTCGCGCTCGATCAGCACGTCACGCGAGAACGGCACTTCGCGCATGCCGAAGGATTCGTCCTTGGGGTGGTTGGGAAACGTCAACGTTTCGGTGTGGTCATCCGGCAGGTTGGTAATCGTCATCCGCAATGGATCCAGCACCGCCATCCGACGCGGTGCGTGTGAATCCATATCCTCGCGCACGCAGCCCTCCAGCACGCTGTAATCGATCACGCTGTTCTGCTTGGACAGCCCCGCGCGTTCCCAGAACATGCGGATCGCTGCGGCCGTGAAACCGCGCCGACGCACGCCGGCCAGGGTCGGCATGCGCGGATCGTCCCAACCATCCACGCGACCGGCGTTCACCAATTCCAGCAGCTTGCGCTTGCTCATCACGGTGTAGGAAAGATTGCCGCGCGCGAATTCGATCTGGCGCGGTTTCGAAGGCGCGGTGCACAGGCCCCTTTCGACCAGTGGTTGCCAGAGTTCCGGATGGTGGGGCAGATCGACGTTGTCCACGCACCAGTCATACAGCGGACGGTGATCCTGGAATTCCAGCGTACAGAACGAATGCGTGATGCCTTCCAGCGCATCGGACAGCGAATGCGCGAAGTCGTACATCGGGTAGATCGGCCACGCGTCGCCGGTATTCTGGTGCGCGACCTTGCGGATGCGGTACAGCGCGGGATCGCGCAGGTTGATGTTGCCCGAAGTCATGTCGATCTTCGCGCGCAGCGTGCGCGAACCATCCGCGAATTCGCCCGTTCGCATGCGCCGGAACAGATCCAGGTTTTCCTCGACCGTACGGTTGCGATGCGGCGAATCGCGGCCTGGTTCGGTGAGCGTGCCGCGGAATTCGCGTACCTGTTCCGCATCGAGGTCGTCCACGTAAGCCTTGCCATCCTCGATCAACTTCCGTGCGGCGCGATAAAGCACTTCAAAATAATCGGAGGCGTGGCGCAGTTCGCTCCATTCGAAACCCAACCAACGCACGTTGTCCTTGATGCCTTCGACGAAGGCCGGGTCTTCCTTGCCGGGGTTGGTGTCGTCCAGACGCAAATTGCAGGTGCCGCCGAACTCGCGCGCGATCCCGAAGTTGAGGCAGATCGCCTTGGCGTGGCCGATGTGCAGGTGGCCGTTCGGTTCAGGCGGAAAACGCGTTTTCGGGCCATCGCCAAGCCGCCCGGCCTCGCGGTCGGCCAGCACGATCTGGCGGATAAAGTTGGTGGTGATGGGGGCGCTTTCGTCCGTCATGGATGCATCCAGCGAAGGTCAAGCCGCGAAGTTTAACGAGGCGTACCCGGGAATGTTTTTGGGGCTGTCCTGGGAAACGAAGCGATCCAGGATGGTCAGGTGGAGCTCAAACGCTCCAAGCTCAATGCTCGGCAGACACAGCGGTTACAACGGCATCCCGCGGGAGCACTTCCATCTGTTCTTGAAGGAATGCGAATGGCGCTTCAACCATGGCCCTCCAGCTGATCTGTTGAAGACGTTGAAGATATGGATCAGACCCTCAAGCCAAAGCGTTTTCCAAGGCAGCCCCATGTTTTTGCGTCAAGATCTGTTGCTAAAGCCTCCATATCGCTTTGCAATAGACTCACGCCTTCCCCAGATCGCTGGAGTACATGCCATGAAGTCGATCCGGATGGCGTTGTGCATCGCGATCATGGCCATGCCGCCGGTTGCCATCGGGCAATCCGCCGCCGCCGTTTCGCCCACGGCGGTGGACAGGAGGGTGCACTGCCCATGGGTGACGTCGATGGCCCCCATCCCCGAACGTGTGGGCCAGCTGCTGGGCCGTATGACGCTGGACCAGAAGATCCACGAAGTGCACGGCGTCAGTGGCAGCCCGTACGTCGGCGAGATACCCGCCATTCCCTCGCTGTGCATTCCGGCGCTCACGATGCAGGACGGACCCGGTGGTGTTGGTGACGGGATGACGGATGTGACCCAATTGCCGGCGCCGGTTGCGCTCGCGGCAACCTGGGATACGGAGCTGGCCGGGCGGTACGGTGCGGTGATAGGTTCCGAACAGCGTGGCAAGGGCGTCAACGTGGACCTCGGCCCGACCTTGAACATCGTGCGCGACCCGCGTTGGGGCCGCGCATTCGAGGCGTACGGCGAGGATCCGTATCTGACCGGACAGATTGGCATCGCCTATGTACGGGGGGTCCAAGGTACAGGCACGCTGGCCCAGATCAAGCACCTGGTCGCGTACAACCAGGAGACGCATCGCAACAAGCCTGCGGACAACGTGATCATCGACGAGCGGACCCTGCAGGAAATGTACCTGCGACAGTTCGCGACGGTGATCGGACATGCGGATCCCGCGTCGATCATGTGCTCTTACAGCTACATCAATGGCGTCGCCGCCTGCGAGGATCATTACACGCTGAAGCAGGTACTGCGGAAGCAGTTTGGTTACCGCGGCTTCGTCACCTCGGATTGGGGCGGCACGCATTCCACCGTGGCATCGGCCGAGGCCGGCATGAACGTGGAGATGCCGGACGGCAAGTACTACGGTGCCGCGCTGAAGCGCGCGGTGAAGTCGGGGGCGGTGTCGGTTGCAACGATCGACGGATTGTTGCGCCCGTTACTCGCCGAGATGTTCCGCTTCCACCTGTTTGATGACGTTTCGACGGGCTCGCCAGATGCCGTGGTGACCACACCGACCCACGTGGCGATCGCGCGGACGGTCGCTGAGCAGGGCGCCGTGTTGCTGAAAAACGCGGAACACGTCCTGCCACTGTCCGCGGGCAGGGTGCACTCGATCGCCGTGATCGGCGCCGACGCCGGAGCCGATGCGGTCACCGTCGGCGGTGGTTCCGCCAGCGTCGATGCGGCCTCGATCGTCACGCCGTATCAAGGCATTGAGGCCCGCGCCGGCCGCAGATTCCGGGTGCGCTACGCCCAAGGCAATCTATTGCGCGGCGAGCTGCCACTGGTGCCGGGGAAGAACCTGCAGCCCAGTGCTGGCGCTGGGCATGGGCTGACCGGCCGGTATTACAAGGGCGTCAAGTTGTCGGGGTCACCGGTCGCCACCCGGGACACGCAGACGATCGCTTTCGACTGGAAGGGCACATCGCCGGTTTCCGGCTTGCCGGCCAGCCAATGGTCGGCCAAGTGGACCGGCAAGCTGTCTCCTCCGGTGACGGGTCGCTACGTCTTTTCGTTGGCCTGCGATGGCACCGGAGAGCTGCTTGTGGACGGGAAAACGATCATCGTCAAATGGCACCGGGGCAACCCAACCAAGTCCGGAACCATCCCGCTGGTCGCGGGACACCCAGTCAGCATCGAGGTGGCCTACGGCGACAACGGCAAGCAGGGCAATGGATCGTCGTTGCGGCTCGGCTGGCTGATTCCAGGCGGGACCGCGCGGGCGCAGCAGGCGCTGCTGCGCCAGGCAGCGGATGTGGCCGCGTCGTCGGACGTGGCCGTGGTGTTTGCCAGCGACTTCGAATCGGAAGGCACGGATCTTGCGGATATCGACCTGTCCGCAGACCAGGATCGTTTGATTTCCACCGTGGCAGCGGCCAATCCGGACACGATCGTGGTACTCAATACAGGAAGTGCCGTGAGCATGCCGTGGCTGGATTCGGTCAAGGGCGTGATCGAGGCCTGGTATCCGGGACAGGCCGATGGCAGCGCGATTGCGGCATTGCTGTTCGGTGACGTCAATCCGTCAGGAAAACTGCCGGTCACGTTCCCCGAAAGCTTGGCCGACGTGCCGGCGTCCACGCCGGGCCAATGGCCGGGCGTGCACGGCCGGGTCAGCTATTCCGAGGGCCTCGACGTGGGCTACCGCTGGTACGACGCGAAAGGCATCAGGCCCCTGTTCGCTTTCGGATATGGCTTGTCCTACACCACGTTCGCGGTCAACCATCTCCGGGTGACGCCGCGGTCGGCCACGCCGGGCGGCATCGTGCGGGCCACGGTCGATGTCACCAACACCGGACGGCGCAGCGGCACGGATGTGGTCCAGTTGTACGTGGGGGATCCGGCGGATACCGGCGAGCCGCCCAAGCAGTTGAGGGGATTCCAGCGGATCTCCCTGGAGCCTGGGCAGACTGTCCCGGTAAGTTTCAGCGTGCAGGTGCGCGATTTTGCCATTTGGGACAGTGCCACGCATGGCTGGCGGACCGCGGACGGCATCTATCAGGTCATGGTCGGGGACTCGTCGGCGCACCTGCCGCAGAGGGCCGCGGTTCGCGTCGTCCACGTCCATGGACATGCTGTCCGATCGTGAACCCGGGCAGACCATGATGCACGGTCGCGGAGCATGACGGCGAACATGGTTGAATGCGTCACGGCGACTTGCGCCGCTGGCCCGGCCCGGCTAGCGTGCAGGACATGCGCACGATCTATCACGCCGAAGGCATCGTCGACGCACACTTGGTCAAGGATGCGTTGGAGCATGCGGGGATACCCGCCTTCATCAATGGCGAATACCTGATTGGCGGGGTCGGGCAGTTGCCCGCGCGCGATTTCCTTGGTGTAAGCGTGCCGAACGTCTGCATCGAAGTGGCGGAACCGGTGGTGCGCGAGGTCGCCGGGATGTTGCGGGCCCCCGTCGCGGAGGAGTGCGACGATGCACCCGCGCCATTGCCTCACTTGCGGCCCGTGACGATTTGAGCGGTTTCGCCGCTGCCACTGGATCCGACCCTGCCCTTTTGGCACGTCTGTCCGCGCGTATCCGCGACGTGCCGGATTTTCCGCGGCCCGGCGTGTTGTTCAAGGACATCACGCCGCTGCTGGTTGATGCCGGTGCCTTCGCCGAATGCGTGGCCGCGCTGGCTGCACCATGGCGCGGGACCAGGATCGAGGCGGTATGCGCGATCGAGGCGCGGGGTTTCATTTTCGGGGCCGCGCTGGCACGTACGCTCGATGTGGGGTTCGTGCCGCTGCGCAAAGCCGGCAAGCTGCCGGCGGCGACCGTAGGCGTCGATTTCCAGCTCGAATACGGCAGCACGCGATTGGAGGTTCACGCCGACGCGCTGGCGCCCGGCGCGCGCGCGCTCATCGTGGACGATGTGCTTGCGACGGGTGGCACACTGGCTGCCGCATACGGATTGCTGGAATGCCTGGGCGCACGAATCGTGGGCGGGGCGGCCGTTCTCGAACTGGAATTCCTGCACGGTCGCGCGCGTTGGCCAATGGGTGTGCCCTTGCACACGCTTCTGAAATATTGAGGGACCGGCGAATCCTTTCCCTCAGCTACTCGGATTCTGGCGCGTAAAGGTGGGCCTCTGCGCCAGTATCACTTCAGCATGAAATGGCTCACCTGCCCTCAGCCCGGAAATCCTGACCTTGCTGCCCGGCTCCATTTCCGCTTCGCGGGTGCGCAGGTCAGTGGGGTCGATGATCGGCTGCTTGCCCATCTGCAAAAGGATGTCGCCGGGCTGCAGGCCTGCCTGAGCGGCCGGTCCGCCCGGATAGACATCGAGCACCGTGGCGCCGCGTGCCGCCGCAGGCAGGCCGGAATTGGCGGCCACGATCACGTTGCCGACTTCCACGCCGAGCCAGCCACGCACGACCCGGCCGTGTTCGACGATCTGTTCGAGGACGCGCTTGGCGGTGCGTACGGGGATTGCGAAACCGATGCCTTGTGCCCCGACGTCACGATCCAGCATCGCGGTGTTGATCCCCACAAGCTGTCCGTCGGCATTGACCAGCGCGCCACCGGAATTCCCCGAATTGATCGCTGCGTCGGTCTGGATGAAATCCTCGTAGGGCGAAATGCTCAACTGCCGTTGTAGCGCGCTGACGATGCCCATGGTCACGGTCTGGCCTATCCCGAACGGGTTGCCGATCGCCAGCACCACATCACCGACCTGCGGCGGTTCGGGGTCGACCTCGATTGTGGGTAGCTGGCCGGCGTCGATCTTGAGCACCGCGAGGTCGGTATCCGGATCGGTGCCGATCACCCGGGCCTGCGCGACCCGTCCGTCGTGCAGCATCACCTTGATGTCGTCGGCGCCGGAAATGACGTGGTTGTTGGTCAGCACATAGCCATCCGAGGTGAAGATCACCCCCGAGCCGAGGCTCTGTTCGCGGCGTCTCATGGCTGGACCGGCCACGCCGCCGAGAAATTGCTGCAACAGTGGGTCGCGAAAGACCTGGACCGGGCGTTCCGTGACGGTCTTGTCGGCATAGATATTGACCACGGCCGGCGCGGCGCGGGCGACAGCGTCCGCGTAAGAGGTCGGGCCGGAGGGCCTTGAGGAGGCCGCTGGGGATACCGGCACAGGGCCACCAATCCGGGCGCGCATACGACTGCCAGCACCGGGCCACGCCAACCCTATCAGGAAGGCAGCCGCGAGGCCCACCACCACGAATTGCAAGACGAAAAGGACCGGCCGGAGCTTGCGGAGCATGGAAAATTCGGCCCCGTCAGGCGCCATCGGATTGTGCGCTCAAGAGGCGAACGCTAAACTAACATGATTTTGGGGCCCGAAGGATGACACGGATGCGGCGGGGAAGGGGCCGTTCATCCGGGTTTTGCGGGACGGCTCATGCAACCACGGCGGGTTCATCGCCGTGACCACAGTAGCGCGGAGAGGCTGATGGCTGACGAGAGTATTGACAAGGGTCGGCGCAGATTCCTCACGGCTTCCACGGCCGTGATCGGCGGCGCCGGCTTGATAATCACGGCGATTCCGTTTGTCGAGACATGGTTGCCGAGCGCGCGTGCTGAGGCGGCAGGTGCGCCGGTCTTGGTCGACATCAGCAAAGTCGAACCGGGCCAGATGCTGCGGGTTGGCTGGCAGAAACAGCCGATCGACATCATCAACCGTACTCCGGACCAGTTGAAATGGCTGGACGCCCAGGATCCGCGCCTGCGCGACCCCCATTCCAAGCAGCCCCAGCAGCCCAAGTATTGCCAGAACAAGTACCGCTCGATCAAGCCCGAGTGGCTGGTCTTCGTCGATATCTGCACCCACTTGGGTTGCGTGCCGGACTTCGTTGGAAAAGTGGGACCCGAGCCGTTCGACCCTAAATGGAAAGGGGGCTTCTATTGCCCTTGCCACCATTCGCGCTACGACATGTCGGCTCGCGTGTACGACGGCGTGCCGGCGCCGCTCAACATGGTAGTCATGCCCTACCACTGGGTGGATGACACCCATGTCCTGATTGGCGTCGATCCGCCGAAAGGATCCCCGCAGTTGAAAGGAGCCGCGGCATGAACACGTTGACGCAGTGGTTCACCGAACGTGCGCCGGGACTCGGGGTCGCCTATCGCAAGCACATGACGGAGTATTACGCTCCCAAGAACTTCAATGTCATGTATTACTTCGGTTCGCTGGCGCTGTTGGTGCTGGTGAACCAGATCGTCACGGGAATCTTCCTGACGATGTTCTACAGCCCCAGTTCGGCCGGCGCCTTCGACTCCGTGCAGTACATCATGCGCGATGTGCATTGGGGCTGGCTGGTCCGCTACATGCACGTGACCGGCGCTTCGATGTTCTTCATCGTGATCTACCTGCACATGTTCCGCGGGTTGATGTACGGCTCGTACAAGAAACCTCGTGAACTGGTGTGGCTGCTCGGGATGCTGATCTTCCTGGCGCTGATGGCCGAGGCCTTCATGGGCTACGTTTTGCCATGGGGCAACATGTCGTTCTGGGGCGCCAAGGTGATCATCACCCTGTTCAGTGCGATACCGCTGATCGGCCATCAACTCGTCAGCTGGATCATGGGCACTTTGGCCGTGCCGGGTGACGCCACCCTGAACCGCTTCTTTGCGTTGCACGTGGTGGCGTTGCCGTTGGTGTTGCTGTTGCTGGTGGTGCTGCACCTCGGCGCGCTGCATGAAGTCGGCTCCAACAACCCTGACGGCGTTGAGATCAAGAAGCACAAGGGGCCCGATGGCCATCCGCTGGACGGCATTCCGTTCCAGCCCTACTACACGCTCAAGGACTTGGTTGGCGTGGGTGTGTTCCTGGGCATTTGCGCGGTCATCATCTTTTTCGTGCCGACCGTGGGCGGGTTCTTCCTCGAACACGACAATTCGATTCCTGCCAATGACCTGGTGACGCCGGCCACCATCAAGCCGGTGTGGTATTTCTCGCCGTTCTACGCGATGCTACGTGCGATTCCGAGCAAGGGGTTCGGTGTGCTGGCCCTGCTGCTTTCGATCGTGGTGCTGTTCCTGGTGCCGTGGCTGGATCGCGGCAAGGTCAAGTCGATCCGCTACCGTGGGGTCGGTTACAAGTTCGCCTTGACGGTCTTCGCGATCGTGTTCGTGTTGCTGGGGACCATCGGCGCCGACGTGATGCCGATCTGGCTCACCGACATCTATGGCGCAGGCGCGAATGCCGCACAGGCTGTCGTTTCCACCAATCTGTTGTTGGCCCGGATCCTGACGGTCCTGTATTTTCTGTTCTTCATATTCCTTTGGGTCTATACATTTTTCGGCTGGGAGAAGACCAAACCGGTTCCGGAAAGGGTGACCACGCATGCCTGACAAGACTTTTCGCGCTTCCATGCGCGCCGTGGCCGCCGTGCTGCTTGCGCTGACCGTGGCCTTTGCGGCCACCCCCGCCGCACTCGCCGAGGAAGGCGGCGGCTATCCCGACGCCAATATCAACGTGCACGATCAGGCTTCGCTGCAACGCGGCGCGCGCCTGTTCATGAATTATTGCGTTGGCTGCCATTCGCTAAAGTACATGCGTTATTCGCAGATGGCCGAGGGCTTGGGCCTCACCGAAAAGCAGGTGATGGACAATCTCGATTTCACCGGCGCCCGATTCCATGATGAAATAATTTCGGCGATGCCCGCGGCGGATGCTGACAAGTGGTTCGGCAAGGCCCCGCCGGATCTTTCGCTGGAAGTCAGCGCCAAGGGCGCCGATTGGGTATCCGCTTACCTCAAGTCGTTCTACCTCGACCCCGCCACTCCCAGCGGCTGGAACAACACCGTGCTCGTCAACAGCGCGATGCCGTTCCCGCTGTGGGAGTTGCAGGGCGAGCAGGTTGCGGTGATGAATCCAGCCGCCAACGGCCAGCCCGCCACGGTCAAGGAACTCAAACTTGCACAGCCCGGCAGCATGACCCCGTCGCAGTACGCCGGGGCGGTACGCGATTTGACGGCGTTCCTGGCCTACGTTTCGGCTCCGGATGAACTCGTGCGCAGCCATATCGGCGCGTGGGTGGTGTTGTATCTGGTACTTTTTACCCTGTTCGCGCTGGTGCTGAAGAAAGAGTATTGGAAGGACGTGCATTGAGCGCTGGCTCCATCAGCCAATGCCGCAACGGCACCACACCCGGGACTGTCGCGTCACCGGACCCGCAAGGTCCATGGGGAACACTGGCATGATCCAAAACGGACACACCCGCACCGTGCTGACCCTGTTCACGGCACCCGACGACGTGCAGTCGCACCGGGTCCGTCTGGTACTGGCCGCCAAAGGCGTGGTGTACGACCGCGTCGAAGTGCCGCCCGCCAAGCCGCACGAGGAACTGCTGGAGATCAATCCCTACGGCGACACCCCGACCCTGCAGGATCGCGACCTGATCCTGTACGAGCCTGATGTGGTGTGCGAGTACATCGACGAGCGTTATCCGCATCCGCCGCTCATGCCGGTCGACCCGCTGTCGCGCGCGCGCCTGCGACTTGCCTGTGTGCGCATCGAGCGCGACTGGGTGCCTGAAGTCACTGCCATCAAGGCAGGTGGCCGCGCCGTCGAGTCCGCGCGCAAGCGCCTGCGCGAGCATCTGATGACCGCGTTGCCGCTGTTCAAGGCTGCGAAGTTTTTCCTCAACCCCGAAATCAGCCTCGCTGACTGCATGGTGGCACCGGTGGTATGGCGGCTGCCCTCGCTGGGAGTGTCGCTGCCGAAAGAAGCCAAGCCGATCGGGGATTACGGCGAACGCCTGTTCCGCAGTCAGGGTTTTGCGCGCAGCCTCACTTCCGACGAGCGCTTGCTGGGCGAGTTGTGACGCAACCCCCCGCCATGACCTCGAACCGCCCGTACTTGCTGCGGGCCGTCCATGAGTGGATCTGCGACAACGGCCTTACCCCTTATATCGTGGTGGATGCCGCACAGCCCGACCTCCAGGTTCCGCCGCAGGCGGTCAGCGAGGGCCGGGTCGTGTTGAATTTGGCGCCGCGCGCGGTCGCTCGCCTTGAAATCGGCAACGATGTGATCACCTTCATGGCCCGCTTCGGCGGTGTCAGTCATGCGGTCACGGTGCCGATCCTCGCGGTGCAGGCGATCTACGCGCGCGAAAACGGGCAAGGCATGCTGATGGCCGAGGACGCTGCGGGTACCATCGCAGCCGGCCCGCCGGAGTCGGAGTCCTCGACCACAACTTTGAAGTCCCCGTTGCAATCCGTTCCGACCTCGGCACAGGATCAATCGGAGTCTGGTGATGGCGAGGGCGCCACGCCGGCCGACGGCGGCGATCCCGACAAACCGCGGCCCAAGGGCAAACCCAACCTGCGCGTGATCAAGTGACGACGACGAGATGTTGTCATCCATCCCGTGCAAGCCACGGATGGCCGCTGACATGGGGCACAGCCCCTTGGTGCCGTGTTCATCCGTGAACACCGCGTTCAGGGCTTGTGGCCATTTGCTCAATGGGGGGATCAGAACGGTCAAAGCCCCAAAGCTGGCGTCCAAGGCCGGAAGCTCCGTGGCCCGATGTTGAAAACAGCCGCTTCGACCAGCGGATTCAGTGCAACGGATGTCGACGTCGAATGACTCAGGTACGTCGCACTCAATCAATGCAACGTCCGCCGCGCGCGGCGGATGGAAACGACGTTCTCGGCAGTGCCGGATCCTTGTGGCCCCGGCACGGGGGAGCAGTGTGGCGCAGGTGATGGGGCGATGCCACTGAATGGTTCGCGCTCGGGCATGTTGGCACTCACGACACGATCGCCGCGCATGGTGATGCACGCGCCTTGGCGATCGTGGCCATCGAGGCTGGTGTCGAAGCGGTACTCGCGCAAAACCTGCAGTGAACCATTCCGCCAGTTTGCGCGAAGGCGGTGCAGCGACACGCTGTCGTCGAGCAGTTGCAAGCCATGCCGTTCGCAGAGTTGGCGTGCGTGTGAGACAGCGCGCTCGCGAAGCCGCAGCACGTGATACCACGACCATCCGATCACGGCGAACCCCAACAGTGGTAACCAGGCTTCCAGCACGTCACGATCCTCGCGCGACCGCAGCATTGACCATCATGCCGGCACCGGCCATGGAAAGACAGATGGGGCGACGTGAAACTATTTCGTGCGTTCGACGCGCACGCTCTGGTTGCAGCCCTGCACGTACATCAGCCAACTGCCGAGGATCATCGGCTTGATGGTGACTTGCGGGTTATCGATGCCCGGGCAGGAATACGCGCCGGATTCTGCCTGCTTCCATACCTCGCCGTTGTCGAGGGTGAACACGGTTTGGCCTGCCCAGCCGTTGAAATGCCCGACGAGGTGCGTGATGAACTGGTCGCGTGGTTTGTTGTCCGGATAGAACACGGGTTTGCCACTGGCGCTGATGGTCTTGACCTGTTCGTGGGTACGCAGCCAGCCGTCCAGAAACTGGAGTTCCTGCGGGGAAAGCTTGTCGAGTCCGGCTGCCTTGAAGTCGGCCGCGGACATGCGTTCCTCGAGTGAGGAAAATTGTTGCGCCATGACGGGCATGACGGCGATAAGCATGGCCAGAGCGGCCGGCAACATCAGTCGGGTACGCATGAGCGGCGATGATACCAGTGCCCCATGCCCACCGCACGGGGTTCTTATCGTGACCAATTTAATACACTGGTCGCCTTTCGGTGGCCTTTCCCTCAGGCATGCCGGCGCATCCTTGCAGCCAATGAACCCCTCGAGAACATTGTCAAATCATGACAGCCCCGCTCCCGTAACACAGTTGTCGGTTGCCGAACATGAACTTTGGGCAGACGCCGATGCATTGCTGCAGCATCTGGGCTGCGACGACGACACCCGTACCGCTGCGGCGTGGTACGCGGTTGCGTGCAGTCAGCCTGCGGCATGGCGCAACGCCGTGGAACAGGTCCTGGAACCCGTACGGCGGCTGGTCGAGGGCCAGCAGCAGGCCGAGCGCGTGTGGGCATTGCACGCTGTGCACGATGGCAAGGGCAGCGCCGAGGGGCTGCGCCGGTTGCTGCTGGCGATCATCCGCGACCTGCGGGTGGTGTACCTGTTGCTCGCGCGCCAGTTGGCAGAGATGCGCGCGGCCGTATCGCTCCCTGACGCAGAGCGCCGCGAGCTCGCGCGACGAACGCGCGACATCCACGCGCCACTCGCCAACCGCCTCGGCATAGGGCAATGGAAATGGGAACTGGAAGATCTCGCCTTCAGTTACATGGAACCCGAGGTCTATCGCCGCATCGCCGATCTGCTCGACGAACGGCGCGCCGACCGCGAGGTATGGATTCGGCGCTGTGCCGATGCGTTGAGTGGGGCTTTGCGCGCGCAGGACATCGACGCCAGTGTCGAGGGACGCGCCAAACATATTTACTCGATCTGGAAAAAGATGCAGCGCAAGGGTGTTGGTTTCGGCGAGCTGTACGACATCCGTGCGTTGCGCGTGCTGACCAAAAACGTTCCCGATTGCTACGCAGTGCTGGGAGTCGTGCACGGGTTGTGGTCGATCATTCCACAGGAATTCGACGATTACATCGCGCGCCCCAAGGGCAATGACTACCGCTCGCTGCATACCGCCGTGATAGGGCCCGACGGCAAGACGCTGGAGGTGCAGATCCGTACGGTGGAGATGCATCGGGGGGCCGAACTCGGTGTCGCCGCGCACTGGCGATACAAGGAAGGCGGCGCGGGCGACGACTCTTACCAGGCGCGGGTGGCATGGATGCGCAAGCTGCTGGAAGCACGCGCCGAGGGCGAGGACGAAAATGCCTTGTTGGCCGACTTGCGTTCCGAGTTGGCGGAGGACCGCGTTTACTTGCTGACGCCACGCGGCGAGGTCATCGACCTGCAGGTCGGCGCGACGGTGCTCGATTTCGCCTACCACGTGCATACGATGGTCGGACATCGTTGCCGTGGCGCCAAGGTCAATGGACGCATCGTGCCGTTGACGCACCAACCCGCCAGCGGCGACCGGATCGAAATCCTGACCGCACGCGAACCGTCGCCCAGCAGGGACTGGTTGTCGTCGCAGGATGGCTACCTCAACACTGCCAGCGCGCGCGGCAAGGTGCGTGCGTGGTTCAGGCGCGAGGATCTTGCCGCCAACGTTGCGGCGGGGCGTCAAATACTGGAACGCGAGGCGCGCAGGTTGGCCGTGCCCGAGGAAGTGCTCGAGCGGCTGCCGGCGAAGCTCGGACGCAAGGGGCGCGACGACCTGCTGGTCTCGCTGGCGCTGGGCGAAACCGGTCCAGTGCAATTGACGCGCGCATTACTGGAAATGGTGACGCCCAGGCAGTCCGCTGTGCAGGAGCCGCCGCGCCCCGCGAGGTCCCCGTCGCGCGAAGCGGGCAAGCCGGGGGCGCTCACGGTCGAGGGCGTCGGCAACCTGATGACGGCTCTCGCGCGTTGTTGCCGGCCGCTGCCAGGCGATGATGTGACGGGTTATGTCACGCGCGGGCGCGGTGTCACCGTACACCGTGCAGATTGTGCCGCGCTCGCGCGGTTACGCGCGCGTAATCCGGAACGCGTGATCGAAGTCCGCTGGCAGAGCGCACCGGATCGCGCCTACGAGGTTTCCATCGCAGTGGTGGGATACGACCGTCGTGATCTGCAGCGCGATGTCACAAATGTCATTGCCAACAGCGGCGCGCGGATCCTTGCCTCCGAGAGCCGCAGCAATCGCGACATCGGTGAGGTCGCAATGCACTTCGCCCTGCGCGTCCACGACCATGGCGAACTGTCTGCGCTGCTGGTGAAGATCGCTGCGCTATCCAACGTGACCGACGTGCGCCGGCTTGCCGGAGGCTGAACGGCACCCATCGCCGCGGAAGTGGTCGTTCGATCGAATGTTAAGATGCCTGCATTTGCGCACCGTCGGCGTGCGCCGGAACCGGCGGATGGCCGTCGTGGTCCCATGGGTTGTGATGACTACGCCGGATTCCGGTCCGGCGATGGACTTGGCATGAACGGACGGCACGATTCTTCACGCGGCAACCTGCCCCGTACCGAGCCGGTACTTGGCGATCTCGACCAGCTCGACGCTGGCACGGATCGGCGTGCCCCGCGGTCCTCCCAGCCGGAACCTCCACGTCGTCCGCCATTCGCCGCCAGGTCGTCGCGTAAAACCGCGCCGAGGCGTCGTCGCCGGTGGTGGCCCGCATGGATCGTCGTTCTGGTGCTGATTGGTCTGGGCGCGTGGACCTTCAGCCACCAGACGATGTTGCGTGCGTTGTTGCCCCAGACCCAGTTGAATTCGCTGTTGACGCGTGCTGACAAGGCGCTGGCAGCGGGCAATCTGTCCGGCGGCCCCGACAGTGCGAGTGACTTGTACCAAGCTGCCCAGGTCCTCGATCCCGACAACGAACACGCGCTCGCCGGCTTGCAAAAGGTCGGCAATGCCGAACTCAAGCGCGCGCAGGAGGCACTGAAGCGAAACGATTACGCCAGCGCGCGTACCTGGCTGGAGCAATCGCGCAGTCTGTTGGGCGGCGGGGCCGACGTCGAAGCGGTGGACAAGGCGCTGGCCAAGGCGGTTCTGCACAACGCGAACATTGACGTATTGATCACCCAAGCTCGCGCTGCGCTCGCGAACGGCCAGATCGATGGCAGCAGCGGCGCCGCGGCACTGTTCGGCAAGGTGCTGGCCGGTGCCCCGCATGACGCCGTCGCCCGGCACGGCATGGATCAGGTCGGCGACATGCTCGCTACGCGCGTCCAGACCCAGCTCGGCAACAATGATCGCGCCGCCGCCAAACAGTCGCTGTCTGACCTCGCCAGCCTTTTGCCCGGCTATTCGCAATTGCCGAATCTGCGTGCGGCGGTCGCTGCAGCGGATCGTGCAGCAGATACGCAACGCGACCAGTATCTCGCGGACGGCGAATCCGACTTGCGCGCCGGCAGGATTACCGGCACCGGCAGCGACAACGCGGAGGCCCAATTCAAGGCTGCGCTGGCGGTCGACCCCGGTAACGCGCGGGCCCAATCGGGACTGGGCAACGTCGCGGAAGCATTGATCGTACAAGCCAATGCCGCGATCGACTCGGGACATCCAAACGACGCGAAGGTCCTGCTTGACGAAGCCGCCGGGTTGGCGCCGAAATCTGCTGACCTGGTGGCTGCACGTTCTCGACTTGGAGCAAGCGCACCGGGTGCAGCAGCGTCCTCGGCTGGAGCCGCAATGAGCCTGACCCCTGCGCAATCCGCCAAGGTTGCGCATCTTGTAGCCCGCGCCGCCGCCGCCGAACGCAGGGGCGACATCATGCTGCCGCCCGGCGACAGCGCTTACGATTTGTACCGTTCCGCCCTGGGTATCGACGGTGGGAATGCACAGGCTCAAGCCGGTCTGCGCGCATTGCCCAAGGTCACCCGGGACCAGTTCACGCAGGCAATCCAAAACGGCAGCCTGGAACACGCCCACGACATGCTGGCGACGCTCGAACAACTGGATCCCGGCGATCCCGCGGCGCCGAACATGCGCCGACGGCTTGGCAGTGCATGGCTGGACCGCGCCGACCAGGATGCGAAGTTGGGTCGTTCTGCCGCGGCGCGCACGGCATTGCAGGAGGCGCAGCGACTGGTTCCCCATGACCCGCGGATCAGCGAAGTAGACGCGCAGATTCATCAAAGCAACTGACATGGGAGTCCGGCGCACGGGGGTGGTATTGGTTGCGGGCGCCAGCAGCCAGATTGGATTCTTCCTGTTGCCCGAACTTGCGCGCGGGGGTGCGCACGTATTGGGGTTGTCGCGCGCGAGCCAGCCGGAGACCACGGGGGTGACCTGGCTGCAAGGCGCGTTGCCGCAGTTGCCCTTGGAAGCTGGTAACGCCGACTCGATCTGTTCGTTCGCACCACTGGATGCGCTGGCTGGTTGGATCGCATCGGGCGGCGCGCCAGCTCTTGCGCGCGTGGTGGCAACCAGTTCAATGAGCGCTGAGAGCAAACGGGCATCGCCGATGGCTGCGGAACGCGCCGTGTCTTTGCGTTTGCGCGAGGGTGAATCGACGCTCGCACGGGCGTGCGAAAAACGAGGCATTGCCTGGACGATACTCAGGCCGACGCTGATTTACGGTGCCGCGCGCGATCGCAGCCTCACGCCGTTGGCGCGCTGGGCTGCGCGCTGGCGCATATTCGGCCTACCCGCAGGGTCGGGCTTGCGCCAGCCTGTGCATGCCGCGGACGTCGCGGTCGCGGTGATGCACGCACTCGATGGTGGCGCGGCGGGTCGCATGATCCCTGTCGGCGGTGGCGAACGCCTGCCGGCTTCCGAAATGTTCGCCCGGGTGCGCGCGAGCTTGCCGGTACGCACGTGTCCGCTGCGGGTTCCCGTTCCCATGGTGCATCTTGGCGCACGGCTGCTGCCGCCGTTGCGCGGTCCGCTTACACGTCTGGGGCAGGATCTGGTCGCTGACAACACCGAGTTGGAACGCTTGCTGGGGGTCCATCCACGCGGCTTTGCGCCGGACCGCATCTGCTGGGGGCTTTGACGGCGCCGCCCGCGCGGCGACAATCACCCGGCCATGTCGCCGCCCGCTTCCATCCAGTCCCATGCCGACGCAGCGATGCCCCGACTGCCGGTGGAACGAATGCTGTCGGTATGCGCGGTGCTGGTCACCTACCATCCCGATCTTGGGGTCTTGGCGACGTTACTCGATCGCCTCGTGCTGCAAGTAGGTCACGTGGTATTGCTCGATAATGCCAGCCACGAGCTAGGATTGCGGGGATTATGCGCGACACATCCCGCCGTTGAATTGCTGGAACTTCCGGAGAATCAGGGCTTGGCGGCGGCGTTGAATGCAGGAATTGTCTGCGCACGCGCACGGGAACAGACCTCACACGTTTTGCTGATGGATCAGGACAGCGTTCCGGATACTGACATGGTCCGAATGCTTGATGCGGAACTGGAGAGTCTCGGTAAAGACAAGAAAGTCGCAGCGGTTGGTCCACGCTTTCGAGATCCTCGCGAGTCCGCCGAAGCGCCGTTCGTCAGGATTCGTTTTCCCTTCAATCGCAAGCTCGATTGCGGTGGCGGTTGCGAGGCGATTCGTTGTGATTTCCTGATTTCTTCGGGGTGCCTGATCCCGCTTGCAGTACTGGATGAAGTGGGCGGCATGGACGATGCTTTGTTCATCGACAACGTGGATCTCGACTGGTGTTTCCGCGCTGCTGCCGCTGGCTATTCGTTGTACGGCGTGTGCGCCGCACATTTGCGTCATCGCCTGGGCGATGCGCGCCAGGGCGTCCCGGGTTTGCCGCGTGGCATCGTGGTTCATCCGCCGCGACGGCTGTTCTACATGATGCGTAATCGGGTTCTGTTGTATCAGCGCGAGTACACGCCGAAGCGCTGGATTGCCCAGGATCTGCCGCGATTGCTGGCCAAGTTGCTGATCTTTTCGCTACTGGTATCGCCGCGGCGCGCGAACCTGCGCTGCATGCTGGCCGGTCTGCGTGCCGGAATAAAAGGGCAGACAACAGCTCCGCCTGCGGATACCTGAGTTCGGTGGGCGCACATCATGTTCGAAGGCGAGCATCGAAATGCGCGGTGATGCGGACTACTCGCGCAGCAAATTGTGCACGCGCCGCTTCAGGGCGGGCAGCGTTTCGGTTTCGAACCATGGATGCCGCTGGAACCATGCAGTGTTGCGCGGACTCGGGTGCGGCAGCGGCAGCACGCCACCGTCGAGATATTCCCGCCAAGCCAGACAGGTTTCGGTGAGGGTCGCCTTGCGTCGTTTGTCCAGCAAGCCGCGGATCGCGTAGCTGCCGATCGCCAGCGTCAGACGGATGTTCTTCAGTTGCAGCAGCAACTGGGGGTGCCAAAGCGGCGCGCATTCAGGACGCGGTGGCAGGTCGCCGGAATGTCCTGTGCCGGGGTAACAAAAACCCATCGGCACGATCGCGACACGATGCGCGTCGTAAAACGTCTGCTTGCCGATGCCAAGCCAGTCGCGCAGTTTATCGCCGCTCTTGTCGTTGAACGGGATTCCGGTGTCGTGCACCTTGCGGCCGGGCGCCTGGCTCACGATCAACAGGTATGCGTCGGGGTGTACCTGCAGTACCGGGCGGCAACCGTGTGGCAGGGAGGATGCGCAGACCTGACAGGCTCGGATGCGCGCCATCAGCGCGCTGAACGACTCAGTCATGCGCAGGGTCCAGGGAAATCTCGCAGATCCGATATGCGACGGCAGCTTGGAGTATCACCTGATCAGCTTACGCTATCGGTTTGGCGACTGCGCCGCGCCAGATCAATCCGTGTATTCGAGCACCTGCACCACCTTGTTCACGCCTGCCACGTTGCGCGCGACGTTGACCACGGCGTCGGCTTCCTCGTGGCTGACCAGTCCCATCAGGTACACGTTGCCATGCGCGGTGCTTACCTTGACGCGACCCGGATCGAACCCATGCAGGTCGACATGAAGGAGCGCGGTCTTGACGCGCGCCGTGAGCGACGCGTCCATTGCGCTGCGGCCAACCGACTGCAGCGGCATCACGTCGATCAGGTTGACGACGCGTTGTACCCCTTCGTAACCCGTGACGTCAGTCTCGGCGCGTTGTTTGACTTCTTCGGTACTGGCCTCGCCGATCAGAAGGAGCACGCCGTTGTAGACGCTGGTGCCGATGTGGGCGCGACCGCCAAGTTCAGGGTCATCGTCCAGCGCCCGCTGTGCCGTGATCTGAACGTTACGGTCATTGATCACGCGATTGAAGCCGCGACGCGGGGTGAACACACTGCATGCGGCCAGCACGCAGCACAGGGAAAGGGCGGCGGTCAGGAAAGTCGTCTTGCGCATGGTCTCATCCCAGGGTCAGCAAATTTCGAATGCGGCGCGTTGCCAATCGCGGTGTGGTGCGTCCGCATCGCCGTCGAACGCTACCACATCGAACCTGCACGGCATTGCAGTGAGCTTCGGATGTGCCTGCAGAAAGCCCTGTGCAGCGCGCGTGAGTTTCTCGCGCTTGACCGGTCCCACCGAGGCCGCGCCACCGCCGAAACGTTGATCGCGCCGGTAGCGGACTTCAACGAACACCAGCGTCGTGCCGTCACGCATCACCAGGTCGAGCTCTCCGAAGCGGGTCCGATAATTACGTTCGACCAGTTTCAGGCCCGCGCGTTCCAGACTTTCCAGTGCGCGCTGTTCGAAACGCGCCCCGACTTCGCCCGCGGTCATGGTTCGGTGGGGACTGCGGCCGCGGCGGGTTGCGATTCGAGACCAGCGGCAACCGGGCGCGCGACGCCACCCTGGAACTGCACCCAGATCGGCGTGCGCTGCACATGTCCGAACATGTCCATCGTCAGTTGCCCGGTGGCACCGGGCACGTAGCTGCTGGAATGGGTACGCAGCCATCCGAGGTACGGAATCAGCGTGTAGGCGTCCATGCCGAAGCCGAACAGCCGCGCGGCAGGGCCGCCTGCGGTGGTCAGTTGCGAGGCCAGCGTGCTGGGGTCGGGCAGCCCGGCCTGGGCGTCGAACAACCAGGGTTCATCGCAGAACTGCACGCCGTCGAGGTCGCCGTTCGCAGTCGGGTCTTCGGTGCCCGAATACACCATCGAAGTTGCGAATACCGGCAGGTCAGAGCGCGCCAACTTGAGCTGCGGCAGCAGCAGACGGGCCTGTTCCGGCCGCAGCAGAGCCACGATGCCGGTATCGGATCCCGATTCGGCAAGTGCGGCCTGGATCTGATTGGCGAAGTCCACGCTGCCCTGTTGCAGGACAATGTCATTGGCAACCAAGCCACCCAGACTCTCGAACTGGGTCTTGAAAGCATCGAAGGTGCGCGATGCGGTATCGCTATCGCCGCGGAACACGATCGCTGCATGTAGTCCCAGAGTGATCATGCGCGCGGCCAGTTGCGCGCCCTCGGCCTCGGGCAAAAGTGCGAATTCGACGCTTCCGGTGGGTGTCGGAACGTTGCCCTGGGCGTGGTTCAGCGCCAGCACCGGTACCGGCAGGGAAGGTTGCGCGAACACCGCGGCCACCGCGGCACGTCCGAGCGGACCGACCACCAGCGCCGCGCCGTCCGTGACGGCCTGCTGGTAGGCGGCCACCGCGCCGTCGGCGGTGCTGCCAGTGTCGTACACCTTGATCGCGGGACGCAGTTCGCGGGTGACCGGGGTATGGAAATAGGCGGTGAAGAACCCGTCGCGAACAGCCGCTCCCGCCACTGCGACCGGGCCGGTCGCGGGCAGCAGCAGCGCCACCTTCGATGGCATCGCGTAACCCTGCGGCGCTGCGGTTCCCGTCAGGGTGCCGACTGCCTGATTGGGTTGCGGCAGGACCCTTGGCATGCCCTTGCTCGACTGGCCGAGGGCTTGCCGAACGTAGGGCTTGAGCGGGTTGCTGTCGGCCAGGGAACCATATAGCGGTGTCAACTGGTCGCTGCCCATGCCCGCCAGGATGGAGACGACCTGCTGATGACTGGCCGTCTGCGCGGCGGCTGGCAGCAAGGCTGTGCGCTGGACCAGTGCGCGTGCCGCCGCAAGGCGGTTGCCGTTGGCAAGCTGTGCGCGCGCCTCGACATCCAGCGCGTGTTGCTGGACATCCGACGGCAGCGGCGAGGGCAGCCCCGTCAGCTGTTTCAGCGCGGCGTTCGCGTCGCCGTGTTGCAACGCCACCTCTGCCGAGAGTACGCGGTAGCGCGCGTCTTCGTTCGGCGTCAGCTTGCTGCGATCGATCCTCCGCAGCAGTGCGGCGGTCCGCCCGATCTGTCCGAGCGACCTGTAGCTCGCGGCTGCGGCGAGGGTTGCCCGGTCGCGGATGACTGGATTGCTATTGGCGGCTGCCGTGAACGCATTCGCCGCATCGCGGAAGTCGCCGGATCGATACAACTCCTGCGCGTGCGCGTACTGTGCCTGCGCCTGCGGGCTAGCCGCCGGCAACGACGGGCCGAGCGTGGCGCAACCGCCTGCAAGCAGCAGGATCGCGAGCAGCATGGCGAAGTGCGCGAAAAACCTGATCCTGAGCATGTTTCTTCCATGCGCGCCTGCAGCGCGCCTGCATTTTTGATGGTTATTCGGCGATGATAACGGATCGTGCCATAACGTCAGGATTGGGTTCATGAACGCGTACAAGACGGGAACCCTGTGGATTGTCGCAACGCCGATCGGCAATCTCGGCGATGTGTCGACCCGTGCGCGCGAGGTACTCCGTGATGCGGCAGTGATCGCCGCCGAAGACACCCGACACAGCCGGCCATTGCTCAAGCACCTTGGTATTGCCACGCCGATGACCGCGCTGCACGAACACAACGAACGCGCGGCGGTGACAGGGTTGCTCGCGAGGTTGCAGGCCGGCGAGGATGTTGCACTGATTTCGGATGCCGGCACCCCGCTGATCAGCGATCCTGGTTTCAGGCTGGTGCGCGCCGCGCGCGAGGCCGGTGTTCGCGTGTTATCAGTACCCGGAGCTTGTGCAGCGATCGCCGCCCTGTCTGTGGCCGGGCTACCGAGCGATCGTTTCGTGTTCGAGGGTTTCCTGCCGGCGAAGGCGGCTGCGCGCCGCGTGCGCCTGCGCGAGCTGGTAGGCGAATCGCGTACGTTGGTGCTATACGAATCTTCGCACCGCATCGTCGAATGCTGCGCCGATCTTTGCGAAGTGTTCGGCACCGAACGCGAAGCTGCATTGTTGCGCGAGCTCACCAAACTGCACGAAACCTGCCTCGGCGCGACCTTGGACGAGATTGCGGAACGCGTCGCGAACGATCCCGAACAGCGTCTCGGCGAGTTCGTGTTCGTCGTCGCCGGACGCGGTGAAGAAGCCGACACAAAACTCGTCGAAGGCCGTCGTGTATATGCGCTGCTCCGTGCCGAGCTGCCCCCGGCGCAGGCCGCGAAGCTGGCCGCGGTGATAAGCGGTGCGCCGCGCAAAGTGTTGTACGGTGGCTGATACAATCGTCGGTGGAGTCGGCCGGACAGTCGCGTCGTTCTTCGGAACGCCGAGGAAAGTCCGGGCTCCACAGGGCAAGGTGCCAGGTAACGCCTGGGCGGCGCGAGCCGACGGACAGTGCAACAGAGAGTAGACCGCCGATGGCCTCGCAAGAGGATCAGGCAAGGGTGAAAGGGTGCGGCAAGAGCGCACCGCGTGCGGGGACAACGCCGCACGGCACGGCAAACCCCACCTGGAGCAAGACCGAATAGGGGAACGATGGCGTGGCCCGCGCCGTTCCCGGGTTGGTTGCTTGAGTCAGGCGGCGACGTCTGGCCGAGAGGAATGACTGTCACGCCGCAAGGCGCACAAGACCCGGCTTACAGGCCGACTCCATATTTTTTTGCGGTCGTCCATGATCGCCGCGTGACCTTACGGTAGGGCGAGATCGGCAGTTCTCGCATAGCTCGGGTGCAGAACGGACAAAGCCACCATCCATGGCCGAGAGCCCCGTGGTCTGTTTTCCGGAAAATCTCCCTTTATGGTTTCGCAAGGGATTTGCTGCGAGCGTCATCGCGGCCCTGGCTTGATGACTGCGCATCCGGCTTTCGCTTTTCTGAATCTGACCAACCCCTGAACCAGCCAGCGATGCGACCAGACCTGGATCTGCCTCCGGAAATCGGCCGCGCGAATTTGCGGCGTACGAAATCCATAGCATTCAATGACCTTGCATAGTTAGCTAAGAATCGACTTCAAAATTTGCCTCAATTTCGCCTTTCCCATTGATCTACAAGCAAAATTTCCTTGACAGTCTCAACCCCTGCGACTAAGGTGGGCGTACGTGTAATTTTGTGGGAATTCGTGGGAAATCTAGTCTTATGTTTCAGGGCGAGACCGCAATCAGCGTTGATGAAAAAGGCCGGCTGGCGATTCCCACGGCTTACCGCGAGCCGATTGCGCGTGTTTGCAACAACCGGCTGGTAATCACCTACAACCCGTTCGAGCCGGGTTGCCTCTGGGTGTTTCCCCAACCCGAGTGGGAACGCGTGCGCGATCAGGTCAACGCACTGTCCAGTGTCAAACGCGTGCATCGCGACCTGCAACTCAAACTGGTCGGCGCGGCGGCGCAGATCGAGCTCGACGGCGCCGCACGAGTGTTGCTGACGGCCAGCCAGCGCGCAGCGTCCGGCATCGAAAAGAAAGCCGTGTTGCTGGGCATGGGCAACAAATTCGAGTTGTGGAGCGAGCAGGCTCACATCGCCAAGATCCACCAGACGATCGGCGAAGAGGAAGTCAGCGAGGAAATGGTGGGATTGAGGTTGTGAAGCGCGCGTTCGGCGAACGGCGTCAAGCGCCGGGTCGAACAGGGCGGGCGATACGTGGGCGCACGCGGCGTGCGCGGGTACGGCGGATGGACGGAACACGGGCGATGACTGGCAGCCATGGGCTCATGCACATCCCGGTGATGCGGGACGCCGTGCTGGTAGGGCTCGCGCTGAAACGCGACGGTCATTATCTGGACTGTACCTTCGGGCGCGGTGGCCATGCGCGCGCGATGCTGGAACAGCTCGGTCCATCAGGCCGCTTGATGCTGATGGATCGCGACCCCGACGCGATCGCCTGTGCAGAACGCGAATTCGGCGGCGATCCGCGCGTCGCGATCCGTCGCGCGAATTTTTCCGGGCTCGGCGAATGGGATGCAGTACGCGATGGTCTCGACGGCGCATTGCTCGACCTTGGCGTGTCCTCGCCACAATTCGACGATGCAAAGCGCGGGTTTTCGTTCCAGTCCGATGCGCCGCTGGACATGCGCATGGACCCGACCGTGGGCGGAAACGCAGCGGATTTCCTCGCACGTGCCGACGAGCACGAGATCGCCAATGTGTTGTTTCGTTACGGCGAGGAACGCTTGAGCCGACGGATTGCGCGAGCGATCGTCGCGCGCCGCAGCGAGGCCCCGATCACCACCACGCGCGATCTGGCGGAGCTCGTGGAACGCGCGCTGGGCCGCCGCGAGCGCAACAAGCATCCGGCCACGCGCACGTTTCAGGCACTGCGCATTCGGGTCAACGATGAACTGGGCTCGCTCGAGCGCGCGTTGCCCGCTGCGGCAGCGGCGCTGAACCCCGGCGGCCGGCTTGCAGTGATCAGCTTCCATTCGCTGGAGGATCGTATCGCCAAGCACTTCATCCGCGGCGAGATCGCGACACCGGTACGGCGAGGGATGCCGCCACGGGCGGTCGCCGCGCCGCTGTTGCGCGCGATCGGCCGCAAGCAGGTGGCCGATGCCGACGAGATTGTGCGCAATCCGCGGGCGCGGTCGGCAGTGCTTCGGATCGCCGAGAAACCCGTCAAGGGGGCATCGGCATGAAGGCGATCGGTGTGCTCGCGGTGGGTGTGTTGCTTCTGGCGGTGGTCGCGAGCGGCATTGCGGTGGTGTGGGCGCGTCACCAGGATCGCACCGCCTTCGTCCGGCTGTCGAAATTGCAGAGCCAGCGTGACGCGCTGAACGTGGAGTTCGGCCAGTTCGAGATCGAGCAGGCGACTTGGGCCAGTCCGTCCAGGATCGAGACAATCGCGCGCGGGAAGCTCGGCATGATCAGCCCGCCGGCCGCCAGCGTGGAGATGATCCACGAATGAGCAAGCGCCGTCCGCCGGAATCCACCTCGCGTTCGCCCCGCCGGCGCCGTCCGGATACGCGCAAGCGGCTGATGTTGGTGATTGGTGTGCTCGCGCTCGCCGCGATCGGACTGATTGCGCGTGCGGTCGACCTGCAGGTCGTCCACCAGGCATTCCTGCAACAGCAGGGCGACGCACGCTTCCTGCGCGAGGTCGAGATCCCGGTGTCGCGTGGCGCGATCTACGACCGCAACGGCGTGCCGCTGGCGGTTTCCACGCCGATGCTCTCGTTGTGGGCCAATCCCGACCAACTGCTGCAACACGATGATCGCATCCCGGAACTCGCCAAGGCGCTCGGCGTGAATGCGACCGATCTGACGCGCAAATTGCAGAAACGCAGCGACAGCGAGTTCGTGTACCTGCGCAGGTTGATGCCCCCGGACGCCGCCAAGGCAGTGCTTGCGCTGGGCATTCCCGGCGTCAACGTCCAGCGCGAATACAAGCGCTACTACCCCGAGGGCGCGGCGATGGCACACGTACTCGGATTCACCAACATCGACGATCGTGGTCAGGAAGGTCTGGAGCTCGCCTACGATGGCTGGCTTGCCGGCAAACCCGGGCTGAAGCGGGTAATCCGTGACCGCCTTGGTCATGTCGTGGAAAACGTCGAGCAGCTCCGCGCGCCAGTGCCGGGTCACGACCTGACGCTGAGCATCGACAGCCGCATCCAGTATCTCGCGTATTCGGCACTGTCGGCCGCGGTACTCAAACGCCACGCGGCGTCCGGTTCGATGGTTGTCATGGACCCAAGCAATGGGGAAATCCTGGCGATGGTCAACGTGCCGTCGTACAACCCCAATGATCTCGACAGCAGCAATCCGGCCCAGCGCCGCAATCGCGCGGTCACCGACGTGACCGAGCCGGGTTCGACGATGAAGCCGTTCACCATTACCACCGCGCTGGAGTCTGGCAAGTGGACGCCGACCACCATGATCGACACCAGCCCCGGCACTTTCACGATCGATGGGCATCTGATCCGCGACGATCGTGATAACGGCCGCATCGACGTGACCCGGGTGATCACGTATTCCAGCAACGTCGGCGCCTCCAAGATTTCGCTCACGCTGATGCCGCAGCAGATGGACAAAGTGCTGCATCAGTTCGGCTTCGGCGCCAGCTCCGGCAGCGGGTTTCCCGGCGAAGTGGGCGGTTACATCCCGCCGGCTCGGACCTGGGGCGATTTCGTCAAGGCGACGATCGCGTTCGGCTATGGACTCAACGTCACCGCGCTGCAGCTTGCGGATGCCTACTCGGCGATCGCCGACGGCGGCGTGCGGCATACGCCTACTTTCATCAAGGGTGACGACAATCCGGGTGTGCGGATCGAACCACAGGAGATCGCCAACGAAGTGATGGCGATGCTGCGCACGGTGGTGGGGGCGCCTCCGGCCACCGCCCCCCAGGCTGCGATCGCGGACTATACCGTCGCCGGCAAGACCGGGACAGCGCATCTTGCAATCGCGGGCGGCTATTCGCGTGACCGGTACGCCGCGTTGTTCTGCGGCATCGTGCCGGCCAGCGATCCACGGCTGGTCGGGGTAGTGGTCGTTCGCGATGCCGGCGGTCGCGGCAACGAGTATTTCGGCGGACTGGTGTCGGCGCCGGTGTTCAGCGAAGTGATGACAGGTGCGTTGCGCCTGCTCGATATTCCACCCGACAACGTTCAGCAGTGGTACGCCGGTGGGCCAGTGGTACCCGCGCCGCCGGCGCAACCCGAGGCCGCTGCGGTTGCCACGCGTTCCCCCCATGGGGCGACGCCATGAGCGCGATGCGCCTCGACGGATTGCTGCACGGAATCGCGACGCCGGAGAACGGCGACATCATGGTGGCGGGCCTGACTCAGGATTCGCGGGCGGTCCGCGCAGGCGACGCGTTTGTGGCGCTCGCAGGCTCGAAGCACCACGGTATCGAGTTCGCCGACGTGGCGCTGACGCGAGGCGCAGTCGCGATCCTTGCCGAGAATTCAGGTCCCCGGTCCACGCGCCATGGTCCCGTGATATGGATCGACAGCCTCCGATCGCATCTGGGCGAGATCGCGTCGCGCTTCTTCGGCAATCCGTCCGCCAGGATGGCGTTGATCGGCGTCACCGGTACCAACGGCAAGACTTCGACCGTGCAGTTGCTGGCGCAGGCCTTCACCCATCTAGGCAAGCGTGCGGCGACCATTGGCACGCTCGGTGCCGGAATGCATGGAGCCTTGCACGAGGGCGAGCGCACCACGCCCGACGTCATCCGCGTACACGGACTGCTGGCGGAATTTCGCGAGGCGGGCGCCAGCCACGTCGCCATGGAGGTGTCCTCGCACGCGCTCGATCAGAACCGTGTGGACGGGGTGCATTTTGATGTCGCGGTTTTCACCAACCTGACGCGCGATCATCTGGACTACCACGGCACGATGGAGAACTATGGCGCGGCCAAGGCGAAACTGTTCACCTGGCCGGATCTGCGTGCGGCCGTGATCAACGTCGATGATGCATTTGGTCGTCACTTGATTGCGCAGTTGCCGGTAGCTGTGCGTGCATTGAGTTATGCGACCGACGCCGAAGATGCCGAGTTGCGTGCTCTCGACGTGCACAGCCATTCAGACGGCATAGATTTCGAGCTCGCGACACCGTGGGGAACCGGAATGGTGCGCAGCCGCCTGCTGGGGCGCTTCAATGTCACCAACCTGCTCGCGGTTGCTGGCGCGCTGGGTGCGCTGGATGTTCCCTTTGCGCAAATCCACGATGCGCTCGAAGCTTTGCAACCGGTTGGCGGTCGGATGAGCCGCCTCGGTGGCGGCGCCATGCCGCTGGTGGTCGTCGATTACTCGCACACGCCCGATGCGCTGGAGCAGGCGCTGACGACCTTGCGTGCACACTGCGAAGGCAAGCTGATCTGCGTGTTCGGTTGCGGCGGCGACCGCGACGTCGGCAAACGACCGGTAATGGGCGCGATCTCCGAACGGCTGGCGGATGTGGCGATCGTCACCGACGACAATCCCCGCAATGAGGATGGCGACGCGATCGTTGCGCAAATTCTCGGCGGCATGCATGCGCCGAGGCACGCCACGATCGAGCGCGATCGATCCCGTGCGATCGGTCTCGCGATTGCGCAGGCAAGTGCGGGCGACGTCGTATTGGTCGCGGGCAAGGGCCACGAGATCTATCAGGAAAGTGCCGGCGTCAAGCGGCCGTTCGACGATTTTCAGGTGGCACGCGCCAATCTTGAGGCGCGGCCATGTTGAACTTGCGCCTTCGGGAAATCGCGGTGTGGACACGCGGCAGCTTGAACGGCGCCGACGCGACGATTCACGCCGTTTCCACGGATTCGCGAACTCTCGGCGCGGGTGAACTGTTCGTCGCACTCGAGGGCGAACACCACGATGGCCACGATCACGTTGCCGAAGCGGCTGAGTGCGGTGCGGTTGGTGCACTGGTGTCACGCCGCGTCGCCATCGACTTTCCGCAGGTCGTCGTGGCCGACACCCTGCACGCGCTCGGCGATCTTGCCAGTGCCGTGCGCGCGCAACGCAACGTCACAGTGTTGGGTATCACCGGTTCCAATGGCAAGACCACCGTGAAGTCGATGGCGGCACGCATCCTTGCACGGCATGAAATAACCCACAGCAACGCCGCCAGTTTCAATAACGAGATCGGCCTGCCGCTCACGTTGCTGGGGATGCCGGAAGACACGCGCTACGTGGTTCTGGAAATGGGGGCCGGCAAACCGGGTGATATCGCGTACCTCGCCGCGATCGCACGTCCGAGTATCGGACTGGTCAACAACATCGGTCCCGCGCACCTGGAGCGGATGCATTCGCTGGAGGGGATCGCCGAAACCAAGAGCGCGATGTATCAGGCGCTTCCGCCGGATGGCGTGGCCGTGGTCAACGCGGACGACGCGTTTTCAGGGTATTTCACCGGGTTGGCAGGCACGCGCCGGGTGTTGCGTTTCGGTTTCGATGCGCCAGCCGACGTGAGGGCCGTGGAACTGCGCCTGCATGCGGACGCGAGCGATTTCACGCTGACCACGCCCGCGGGCAGTGCGTCGGTTCGATTGCCATTGCCGGGGCGCCACAACGTTGCCAACGCGCTGGCGGCGGCTGCGCTCGCTCACGCCGCGGGTGCCGGATTGGACGATATCGTGGCGGGCTTGCAGGGTGCGGAACCGGTCGACGGTCGTTTGCTGCGGCGCGAGTCGGGGCACGGCTGGGTGCTGTTCGACGACAGTTACAATGCCAACCCTGGCTCCGCGCTGGCGGCGGTGGCGACGCTGGCGCTGCAACCCGGCGAATGCTGGCTGGTGCTGGGCGACATGGCCGAACTCGGTAGCGAGAGCGCGGCGTTGCATGCACGCATCGGACAGGCCGCGCGCGACCAGGACATCGCACGTCTGTACGCGGTCGGCAAGCTCGCGGCAAAGGCCGCGGAGGCATTTGGAGACGATGGACGTGTGTACGCCGACCAGGCTGCGCTGGTCGTGGCGTTGCGCGGCGACCTGCACGCGGGCGTGAGCGTGCTGGTCAAGGGGTCGCATTCCTCGCACATGGAAAACGTTGTTGCCGCGCTGCTCGACGACAACGAGGGGGGCGACCGGCATGTTGCTTGAGCTCGCGCACTGGCTGGAACAGTACTTCGGCCCGTTCCGGCTGTTCGACTACATCACCTTCCGCACGATCATGGCGGCGCTGACCGGGTTGTTCGTCGCGCTGTTCTTCGGTCCTGCAATGATCCGCCGGCTGACTGCACTGAAGGCGGGGCAGGTGGTACGCGATGATGGGCCCAAATCGCACCTGTCCAAGGCCGGGACGCCGACCATGGGCGGCGCCCTGATCCTGGCCGCGGTCGTGGTCGGCACGCTGTTGTGGGGCGACCTGCAGAGTCGTTATCTATGGGTGGTACTGATCGTGACGCTGGCCTGCGGCCTGATTGGCTTTTACGACGATTACCGCAAGCTGGTGCTCAAGGATCCGCATGGATTACCTGCGCGCTGGAAATATCTGGCGCAATCTGTGGTGGGTCTCGCCGCCTCGCTGTTCCTTTTCCATACCGCCGACGTGCCGGCGGCGACCGCGCTGTACGTGCCGCTGTTCAAGCACGTGGCGATTCCGCTCGGCGCGGGTTTCGTGGTGATCGCGTACCTGTGGATAGTCGGATTCTCGAATGCTGTAAACCTTACCGATGGTCTCGACGGTCTCGCGATCATGCCTGCGGTATTGGTGACCGCAGCGCTGGGTGCGTTTGCATATCTGGCGGGCAACGCGGTGTTCTCCGCTTATCTCGGTATTCCATCGATTCCGGGCGCGGGTGAGCTTGCAGTGTTTTGCGGCGCGTTGACCGGCGCCGGGTTGGGATTCCTGTGGTTCAACACGTATCCCGCGCAGGTGTTCATGGGCGACGTGGGTGCGTTGGCGATCGGCGGGGCGATTGGATGCGTCGCGGTGATCGTGCGCCAGGAAATCATCCTGCTGGTGATGGGCGGTCTGTTTGTGGTTGAAACCGCGTCGGTGATGCTGCAGGTCGGCAGCTTCAAGCTGACCGGCAAACGGATGTTCCGGATGGCGCCGATCCATCACCACTTCGAATTGAAAGGCTGGCCCGAGCCGCGCGTGATCGTGCGCTTCTGGATCATCTCCGTGGTACTGGTGCTGGTGGGGCTGGCGACGTTGAAGGTACGCTGACGATGACGAATTGGTTCGGACAATCGCAAGCCATCCGCAAGCACGGCCCCGAGGGCCGTTACGACCCGTGGTTGCTGCTTGCCATTGTCGGGCTGGTCACGTTCGGCATCGTGATGGTGGCGTCGAGTTCGATCGCGGTTGCTGACGGACACCACATCGGCGAGTTCCATTACCTGAAGCGTCATGTGATTTTCCTCGCGCTGGGTGGAGCGATGGCGACGTGGATCGCGCTGAGGATCGAGCTCAATACGCTGGAACGCTATTCGGGCTGGCTGATGGTGTTTACGTTGTTGCTGCTGTTGCTGGTGTTCGTGCCCCACGTCGGCATGCGCATCAACGGCGCTCGACGCTGGATCAATCTTGGACTATCCGGGTTTCAGCCAGTAGAACTCGTCAAGCTCACCGTCGTCCTGTACGTCGCCAGTTATCTGGTGCGGCACCGCGATGCTGTCGAGACGAAATTCCTTGGCGCGGTTAAGCCGGTAGCCGTGGCGGGCCTTACCGCGGTCCTTTTGCTAGCGCAGCCCGATTTCGGGTCGGCCGCGTTGATCGGCGTGGTCACGATCGGCATGCTGTGGTTGGGCGGTGCGCGCATGCGCAACCTGGTGATCATGGGTCTGCCAGCGCTTCCGCTTGGTGCATGGCTCGCGTTGTCGACCGATTACCGCGTCAAACGACTGACCTCGTTTCTCGATCCGTGGAAGGATCCCTTCAATAACGGTTTCCAGTTGACCCAGGCGCTGATAGCGGTAGGGCGCGGCAAATGGTTCGGTGTGGGGTTGGGTGGCAGCGTGCAGAAACTGTTCTATCTGCCGGAAGCTCACACCGATTTCATCCTCGCGGTGATCGCCGAAGAACTCGGGTTTGTCGGCGTGCTGTTCGTGCTCGCCCTGTTTGCGCTGCTGGTGGGGCGTGGCCTGCAACTCGGCCTGCGCGGCGTAGGAGTCGGGCAGCATCGTGCCGGCTACGTCGCATTCGGCATTTCGCTGATGCTCGGCTTGCAGGCGCTGGTGTCCGTTGGCGTGAACCTCGGTGTGCTGCCGACCAAGGGCCTGACGCTGCCCCTGATCAGTTCGGGCGGCTCGAGCACCTTGATGACCTGCGTAATGCTGGGCGTACTGTTGCGCGCAGGCTATGAAATTCATCGTGCCGAGGACGCGAGGCGGATGGCGACACGGCGGACGCCGGCGGCGATGGCACCCGGTTCCGCCCCGACC
The DNA here is from genome assembly GCA_050737995.1 of Rhodanobacteraceae bacterium. Taxonomy (GTDB): domain Bacteria; phylum Pseudomonadota; class Gammaproteobacteria; order Xanthomonadales; family Rhodanobacteraceae; genus 66-474. The sequence goes on along the minus strand of JBOHYR010000123.1, from coordinate 22,205 downwards.
GACCGGCCTTCGGCGGACTTGCCGCTGGCCGCCCGGGCACGCGTGGAACCGACCTTCGAAGGGGTGCGCGCATGAGCGGCGAAACGCGAGCGCCCGTATTGATCATGGCCGGTGGCACAGGTGGCCACATCTTCCCCGGCCTCGCTGTCGCGGCGGCGTTGCGCGCGCGCGAAGTGCCTGTGCTCTGGCTGGGCGCGCGCGGTGGCATGGAAACCCGCATCGTGCCGGAGCACCAGTTTGAACTGCATACGCTGCCGGTTACGGGTCTGCGTGGCAAGAATATCGTCGCGCGGGTTGCGGCCCCATGGATGCTGGCGCGCGCCGGCATTGCGTCGTGGCGTCTGCTGCGCCGCATCCGACCGCGTAGTGTGTTATCGCTCGGTGGATACGTCGCCGGGCCGGGTGGCGTCGTCGCCTGGGTGCAACGTCGTCCGCTGCTCGTGCACGAGCAAAACCGCGTCGCCGGCTTCACCAATCGCGTTCTGGCGAAGATCGCGCGGAGGGTCATGAGTGGTTTCCCCGATGCGTTTCCCGCCGCCGCACATGCCGAATGGACCGGCAACCCGGTGCGTGGCGAAATCACCGCGCTGCCCACCCCGGCCGAACGACTCGCCGGGCGCAGCGGTGCGCCGCGCTTGCTGGTACTGGGTGGAAGTCTCGGGGCGCGCACCTTGAATCTCGGTCTGGCCGGTGCACTGTCGCTGATCCAGGAGGACCGCCGTCCGGAGGTGTTGCACCAGTGCGGCACTGCGCATGTCGAAGTGACTCGTGCCGCCTACGCGCGCGTGCACGTGGAAGCAAGGATCGAGCCCTTCCTCTCGAATATGGCGCAGGCTTATGCATGGGCCGATCTGGTGGTGTGCCGCGCGGGAGCGCTGACCCTAGCGGAACTTGCCGCGGCTGGTCTGGGTGCAATCCTGCTGCCGTTCCCGCACGCGGTGGACGATCACCAGACCCGCAACGCCGAAGGGTTCGTTGCAATCGGTGCGGCCGAGCTGGTGCAGGACCGCGATTTCGATCCGTCGCGTTTTGCCGGACTGCTGGAACGCTTGCTGCGCGATCCCGACAAGCGTCTTGCCATGGCCATGGCCGCGCGCACGCTGGCAAAGCCTGATGCTGCCGACGTGATCGCGCAACGTTGCCTGGAGGTGGCCGCATGACGCCGCATCGTCTGCCACCGCATGGCGACATCATGCAGAGCTTCCGCCAGGTGCACTTCATCGGGATCGGTGGCGCGGGCATGAGCGGCATCGCCGAAGTGCTGCATACCCTGGGCTACCACGTATCCGGTTCCGATCGTGCTGAGTCACCCGTGACCGAGCGCCTGGCAAAGATGGGCGTGGATGTCGCGATCGGGCATGCCGTCGAACACGTTGCCAACGTCGATGCGGTGGTGGTGTCGAGCGCGATCAAGCCGGATAACCCGGAGCTCGCTGCGGCGCGCATGCGCCGCATTCCGGTCGTGCCGCGCGCCGAAATGTTGGGCGAGCTGATGCGATTCCGGCGCGGCATCGCGGTTGCCGGCACCCACGGCAAGACCACGACCACCAGCCTCGTCGCCAGTGTTCTGGCCGAAGCCGGTTACGATCCGACCTTCGTGATCGGCGGCCAGTTGCTTTCTGCAGGCGCGCACGCGCGCCTCGGCGCCGGCGATTACCTCGTAGCCGAGGCCGACGAATCCGATGGCTCGTTCCTGATGCTGTCGCCGGTGGCGGCAATCGTCACCAACATCGATGCCGATCATCTGGAGCATTACCACGGCGATTACGCAGAACTGAAGCAGGCCTTCGTCGAGTTTCTTCACCGCCTGCCGTTCTACGGGCTGGCTGTGTTGTGCGTCGACAACCCGGAAGTCGCCGAGCTGGCGCAACGCTCGCCGCGCTCGACGCTCACCTACGCCATCGAGCGCGCGGCCGACGTGCGCGGCGCCAACCTGCGCCCGGACGGCGCGCGCATGCACTTCGACTTGTTGTTGCCGGAGCAGCCCAGCCTGCCGGTCACGCTGAACCTGCCGGGCCGCCATAACGTGTTGAACGCACTGGCGGCCGCCACGCTCGGCTGGCACCTCGGCATCGAGCCATATGCGATCGCACGCGCGCTGGAACGGTTCCAGGGCGTGGGCCGGCGCTTCCACGTCAACGGTGAGCTGCCGATCGACAACGGGAGGGTGCTGCTGGTGGACGACTATGGTCATCACCCGCGCGAGATCGCGGCGGTGATGGACGCTGCGCGCGACGGCTGGCCCGAGCGTCGGCTGGTAATCGTGTTCCAGCCGCATCGCTACACCCGCACAAGGGATCTGATGGACGACTTTGCCGGCGTCCTGTGCGAGGCCGACGCGCTGGTGCTGACCGATGTGTATCCCGCGGGCGAGGCACCGATCGCGGGTGCGGACGGGCGCGCGCTGGCCCGCGCGGTGCGCGCGCGCGGCAAGGTCGACCCGGTTTTCATCGACCATCCACGCGAATTGCAAGGGACTCTGCCAGCGCTGTTGCGCGACGGGGACCTGATGATGTTGCTCGGCGCAGGCGACATCGGCACGGTGGCGAACGAGCTGGCGCAACGCGGTCAACTGAAATCGGAGGACGTTGCATGAATACGGGGTTCGCCATTCGGCGCATCACCGACGCACGCGACTTCGGCCGCGTCGCTGTGGTGATGGGCGGCAGCTCGGCCGAGCGCGAGGTCTCGCTGGATTCCGGCCGTGGCGTACTGGTGGCGCTCAAGACACGTGGGGTGGATGCCCATGCGATCGACGGCATCCCCGCGTTGCTTGACGCGGTGCGGGCCGGTCACTTCGCGCGTGTGTTCAACATCCTGCACGGACAGCACGGCGGCGGCGAAGACGGCGTACTGCAGGGTGCGCTGGATTCACTGCACATCCCGTACACCGGGTCCGGCGTGCTGGGTTCGGCGTTGTCGATGGACAAGGTTCGCAGCAAGTGGGTCTGGACCGCGCTGGGTCTGCCGACGCCGAAATTCGTTCCTATTCCGCGCGGCGCCGATTTCCGCGCTGCCGCACACGCCGTCGGATTTCCGCTGATCGTGAAGCCAGCCAGCGAAGGCTCGAGCGTCGGCGTGTCGCGGGTATTCGAGGACAAGGATCTGGACGGCGCGGTGACGCTGGCGCAGCGCTACCCCGGCGATCTGATGGTCGAGCAGTTGGTCGAGGGCGACGAACTGACCGTGTCGATCCTCGGCGACGATGTGTTGCCCAGCATCAGGATCGTGCCCAAAGGCGAGTACTACGATTACCACGCGAAGTACGTCGCCGAAGACACGCAATACATCTGTCCCGGCCTCGACGGCGATGCGGAAAACAACGTGCGTGTTCTGGCGCGCCACGCCTTCGATGCGCTCGGCTGCTCGGGCTGGGGCCGCGTGGACGTGATGCGAGACCGTGACGGCAGCAACTGGTTGCTGGAAGTCAACACCGCGCCCGGCATGACCGCGCATTCGCTGGTGCCCAAGGCAGCGGTCGCCGAAGGGATCGACTTCCAGGAACTCTGCTGGCGAATTCTGGAAACGAGCTTTGAGCGCGATGTGGAATTTGGCAGCCGCGCTTTCGCCCCCCCTGGCGGAGGCGCCGCATGAAAAGCGCGACCGGCCTGCGTCTGGCTGCCTGGATCATCGCGATCGTACTGGTCGCGTTGCCAGTGGTCGGCGTGCTTCAGGGTTGGTTTGCGTCTGACCGCTGGCCGGTGCGCGAATTGCAGGTCCAAGCGACGTTCCAGCATGTCAGTGCGGCCCAGATTCGCGCGGCCGTGACCCCCGCGCTCGGCGCCGGTTTCTTCGCGATCGATCTCGACCATGTGCGCGATGCAGTCGCGGCGTTGCCTTGGGTCGGGCAGGTCGAGGTAACCAAGCACTGGCCCGACGCGCTGGACATCACGGTCGAGGAAATCCAGCCCATCGCGCACTGGGGAGCCGATGCGCTGTTGGATCGCAACGGCCGGATCTTCAAGGTTCCGGATACCGGAGTGGTGAACGGTTTGCCGCAGTTCAACGCGCCCGATGACCGGGTTGCCGACGTGATGGCGTTCTATCGCACTGCGCAAACCGACTTCGCGCCCTACAACCTGCGCGTTGCTGGCGTGGACCTGTCCGCGCGCGGAAGCTGGAAACTGGAACTCTCCAACGGCGGTCATGTGATCGTCGGCAACGACCTCCCCGACCAGCGGCTCGCGCGCTTCGCCGCGGCGTTGCCGCTCCTCATGCGTGGCCGCAGCGACGGCTTCGTGTATGCCGACCTTCGCTACAGCAATGGCTTCGCGGTGCACTGGCCCGACGCAGCGGCGCCTGCGCTTCCCTCGAACTCCACGAAAGGCGGGACTTCCCATGTTGCTGACGGAAACGTTTAAACCCATGAATCGCAAGAGCGACAAGAACCTCGTCGTCGGCCTCGACATCGGTACTTCCAAGGTGATGGCGATCGTCGGTGAATACCTGCCCGGCGAACCGGTCGAGGTGATCGGTTTCGGTAGCCACACCTCGCGCGGGATGAAAAAAGGCGTGGTGGTCGAAATCGACTCCAACGTCCATTCGATCCAGCGCGCGATCGAAGAAGCCGAGCAGATGGCCGGCTGCGACATCCGCTCGGTGTGTGCCTCGATTTCCGGCAGCCACCTCGAGACCCACAACTCTCGCGGCGCGGCCCCGATCCGCGATCGCGAAGTCGCGGCCGGCGACCTTGAGCAGGTGCTGGAATCGGCCAGCGCGGTGGCGATCCCCGCCGATCGCAAGGTGCTCTACAAGGAACCGCAGGAGTATCGCATCGATGGCCAGGACGGCATTCGCCATCCGATCGGCATGAGCGGTGTGCGTCTGGAGGCCGGCGTGCACCTGGTGACCGGTGCCGCCTCGGCGGTGCAGAACATCACCAAGTGCATCCAGCGTTGCGGACTGGCCGTGGACGATCTGGTTCCGGCCGCGGTAGCTGCTTCCAAGGCGGTGTTGACCGAGGACGAGCGGGAGCTCGGCGTGTGCGTGGTCGATCTCGGCGCCGGCACCACCGACATCGCGATCTACACCCACGGTTCGATCCGCTACACCAATTCGCTGCCGGTCGGAGGCGACCAGGTCACCTCCGACATTTCGCAGTACGTGCAAACGCCCACCTCGAACGCCGAGGAGATCAAGGTGAAGTACGGCTGCGCGTTGGCGCAGATGGCGCGCGGCGAGGAAACCATCCAGGTACCGAGCGTGGGCGAACGTCCACCGCGGCGCCTGCAGCGGCAGGCGCTGGCGCAGTCGATCCAGGCCCGCTACGAGGAAATCTTCGAGATGGTGCAGGACGAGATGCGCCGTTCGGGCTACGAGAATCTGCTGGCGGCGGGCGTGGTCCTGACCGGCGGCGCCGCCCGCATCGAAGGCGCGTTGTATCTGGCCGAGGAAGTGTTCCACAAGATGGTGCGCCTGGGTGTACCGCAGCATGTCACCGGCGCGACCGAGGTCATCGCGACACCAGCGCACGCGGCGGTCATAGGACTGCTTTTGCATGGCTCACGCGAAGGCAGCAGCGGCAGCCGCGTGATCGGCGGCGCGGTCGGCGACAGCGTCGCCGGGGCGATCGGCAAGATGAAAGGCTGGCTCACGAAGAATTTCTAGAACAAACCCCGCTTCGGGACGAAGCGGAGCTTGGGCGGTGCCGCGGCACTGCCTGGCCCTTCGGGGCAACCACCGCCGAAATGGCGGTCATTCAACGGCAGCATCACAACAGCAAGTAGCATGGAGGACGGGCAATGTTCGAACTGGTAGAAAAACTCGCACCCAATGCGGTGATCAAGGTGATCGGCGTGGGTGGCGGCGGAGGCAATGCCGTCGGCCATATGGTCAATTCATCCATCGACGGCGTGGAATTCATCTGCGCCAATACCGACGCGCAGGCGCTGAAAAGCTCCGGCGCACGCACCACGCTGCAGCTCGGCGAAACGGTGACCAAGGGTCTAGGCGCGGGTGCGAATCCCGAGATCGGCCGCCAGGCCGCGCTCGAGGACCGCGACCGCATCGTCGAGGTACTGGACGGTGCCGACATGGTGTTCATCACCTGCGGCATGGGTGGTGGCACCGGTACCGGCGCGGCGCCGGTGGTGGCGCAATTGGCCAAGGAGAAGGGCATCTTGACGGTCGCGGTGGTGACCAAACCGTTCCCGTTCGAGGGGCGCCGGCGCATGCAAGTTGCGCTCAAGGGCATCGAGGATCTGCAGCAATACGTCGACTCGCTGATCACGGTGCCAAACGAGAAGCTGCTGACGGTGCTGGGCCGTGAGGTCACCTTGCTGAACGCGTTCAAGGCGGCCAACGACGTGCTGCAGGGCGCCGTGCAGGGCATCGCCGACCTGATTACCCGGCCGGGGCTGATCAACGTCGACTTCGCCGACGTGCGCACGGTGATGAGCGAGATGGGCATGGCCATGATGGGTACCGGCACGGCCCGCGGCGACGATCGCGCGCAGGCGGCGGCCGAGGCGGCGATCAACAACCCGCTGCTGGAAAACATCGACCTTTCCGGCGCGTGTGGCATCCTGGTCAACGTCACGGCGGGTCCCAACCTGACGATGCGCGAGTTCGACGAGATCGGTAGGGTAGTGCACGACTTCGCCAGCGAGGATGCCACCGTGGTGCTGGGCACTGCGCTGGATCCGGACCTCTCCGACGACGTGCGGGTGACAGTGGTCGCGACTGGCCTCAACCGCGCAGTCAAACCGGCGCTGCGGCCGGTCGCCAAACCGGAGACCATCGAGATGCCGAAGCCGCGAAGGGTCCTCAGGACCGGGACCGACAACGGCGTGGTGGACTTCGCCGCGGGACCGGAGCCGGCTGCCGCCCTGAACAGGGCACCGACCGCGGCTGCGTCGGCGTCGGCGAAACCGGAGAAGGAGGCCACACAGGGATACGACTATCTCGATATTCCGGCGTTCCTGCGGCGCCAAGCCGACTGAAAAGGCCGACGAGCGGTTCCGGCGGGTGTCTGTGCCCGCGCGGGTCGCTGGATGGTCATGAGGGGTGGATTGCCCGCTCCCGCGAGGTGGCTCCGCACGGTACCGCCTGTGCCCCGCACTGCCGGACTCCCGTCCCCGGCAGTGCGGGTTCCATGCCTTCGCATGTTGTGGTCTCCGGGAACCTGCCGCGGCTGGCGTTGTCCCTAGTCACCGTGGCGTCGATTCAAGGGGCCGCCTCCGGCTTGGAACAGGTTGAACGCGAGATTGACCGCACCGAGAGAGGTCGGGCATTAACTGAACGCGGCGGTCCACTTTATTCGAACCGGCAACCGTGATAGCATCCCCCACGATTTAGCGTTGTCCTAACAGGATTCCAACGAAAAATGATCAAACAGCGCACGCTCAAAAACGTGATCCGCGCGACGGGCGTCGGTCTGCACACGGGTGAAAAGGTGTACATGACCCTGCGTCCGGCGGCGGTCAACACCGGTATCGTGTTTCGCCGCACCGATCTCGCCGAACCGGTCAGCATTCCATCGCGCTGCGAATTCGTCGGCGACACCCGGTTGTCCAGCACGCTGGTTCGCGACGACGTGCGCGTCGGCACCGTGGAACACCTGCTTTCGGCAATGGCCGGCCTCGGCATCGACAACGCCTACGTGGATCTGTCCGCACCCGAGGTGCCGATCATGGATGGCAGCGCGGGGCCGTTCGTATTCCTGCTGCAGTCCGCAGGTATCGAGGAGCAAACGGCGCCCAAGCGTTTCATCCGCATTCGCAAGCCGATCAAGGTCGAAGACGGCGACAAATGGGCGCAGTTCGAGCCGTTCGACGGTTTCAAGGTCGGTTTCTCGATCGAATTCCAGCACCCCATTTTCTCGCGCCGTGCCTCGCGTGCCGAGATCGATTTCTCGACCACCTCGTTCGTGAAGGAGGTCAGCCGCGCACGTACCTTCGGGTTCATGCGCGACATCGAGATGCTGCGCGAAAAGAATCTCGCCCTCGGCGGCTCGATGGACAACGCCATCGTGCTGGACGACTACCGGGTACTGAACGAGGACGGCCTGCGCTACGAGGACGAGTTCGTCAAGCACAAGATCCTCGACGCGATCGGCGATCTGTACCTGCTGGGACACAGCCTGATTGGTTCATTTTTCGGCCACAAGTCGGGTCACCAGTTGAACAACCGGTTGCTGCGCGCCCTGCTGGCCGACAAGTCGGCTTGGGAAGAAGTCACGTTCGACGATCCGGCCTTGGCGCCGATCTCGTACGCGCATCCCGCTCAGGCCGTTTGATTTGCGGTCATCCCTGATCGCGGCTTCACCGGAGCGGTCTTTTTGGGATGTGTCATGTCGGCCATGTGGCGCCAGAACGGCCATCCGTGGCCTGACAGTTCACACCAGCCGCTCCAAACGGCAGGTTCTCTTCCTTACGTTTTTGTGACCGCGTGCTGGTTTCGATCAGCACTCATTGCCGTGTCCGTGCTATAAAGCCCGCTTCCGCCGGCGGATGAGGGGGCGGAGGCGGCCCAAGCGCGTCATTCGGCCGTCGAACTTTCCGCAAGGGCGGCAAGTTCGAGGAAGAGTGCGCGCAAGTCCGGGTCGGCAATGGCCGATGCCGCGTCGCGAATGCTTTGCGCGGTGCGGGGCGACAACGGCCTCACGGTGGCGGAGTCACCGTAGGGCGCCCGGAGTGGCGCCACTCTGGCCGTGACGGAGCTCGCGGCCAGCCCGAGGGAGTGCACGGCGGCAAGGATGCGCGTCTGGTCCATGCGTGCGCGCGTGGCCCAGGTTGGCGATTCGACCAGGAGCAGCAAGCGGTCGTTGCGCAGGCCGGCAAAACCGACGTGCTCGCGCAGCGGCGTCGGCAGCAGCGGAACAATACGTTGACTCATGCGGTCAACATCGCGTGCACGGGCCGCCAGATTGGCGACCGGACCACATTGCGAAAGAGGTGTCGGGCCCTGGGTATCACGTGGTGGCAGCGGCTTGGCAGGAGACACAGTGATGACAATCCGGGCGGTTTGCTGAAATGGGCATGATACTTGTTGCTCGCTCGCGTCGATGCGAGTGGTCCGGCACCTTCCTCGAAGAGCGCAAGCGGGCCAATCAACGCTTGTGCCGGTTGGTGGCGGCAAGCATCGTTGCATGCGTGGTGGCCAGCGCGGTAGTGGCGGTATGGATCGCGAGCCCAAGCAGCCGGACGTTGGCACAGGTCAATGCCATGCACCAGCAGATCGCCGTACAGAAGACCGAATTGCAGCAGGTGCGCCAGAACGCCGAGCGCGATATCAGCCGCATGGCCATACGTCTCGGTGAATTGCAGGCCGATTCGGCGCGCCTGGATGCGCTGGGGCAGCGTCTAGTAGTCGCCGGCAAACTCGATCCTGCGGAATTCAACTTCAATGAGGCACCGGGCCTCGGTGGCCCCGAAATCAGCGTGCCGCCCGAGCGCTCGCTCCCCTACGATCTCTCCGTGAGCATGCAACGGCTAGGGCACCGCTTCGACTCGCAGCAGACCAAGCTGGGCGTGTTGCAGTCGCTGTTGACGGACAGGCAGGCCGTTGCCGACTCTATCCCTACGGGCATGCCGGTCAAGGATGGCTACATCACCTCGCCGTTCGGCGAGCGGATCGATCCGTTCACCGGACGCGAGAGTTTCCATCCTGGATTGGACATCGGCGCATTCGAGGGTGAAGCGGTGCACGCCGTTGCCGCTGGCGTCGTGACCTATGCCGGCGTCCGCGCCGGTTATGGCAAGGTCGTCGAGATTGATCATGGCGACGGTTACATGACGCGCTATGCCCACAACAGCAAGCTGCTTGCGCGCGTCGGCGAGCATGTGCAAGCTGGCGAGGTTATTTCCGATGCCGGTTCCACTGGCCGCTCGACCGGCCCGCACGTGCATTTCGAAGTCTGGCATAACGGCAAGCTGGTGAACCCGCTGGCCTACGTCCGGCGGTAGGACTGCTTGAAATCCGTGGATTCCGTCGCCATCCCTAGGCGCGGGCGGCGTGTCCTTTTATCATGTTCGATTGACCTTCTGCCGCAGTCCGGAACCGCGAATCCAGTCCGATGCCAAATATCCTGACGAGTGTCTTCGGCAGCCGCAACGAACGCGTGCTGCGCCAAATGACGAAGGCGGTGGCGCGCATCAGCGCGCTCGAACCCGAGATGCAGCGACTGAACGACAACGCGCTGCGTGGCAAGACCGCCGAGTTCAAGCAGCGCATTGCCGACGGCGAGAGCCTGGGCAAGATTCTTCCCGAGGCCTTCGCGGTGGTGCGCGAAGCCAGCCAGCGCGTGATCGGCATGCGCCACTACGACGTGCAGATGATCGGCGGCATCGTGCTGCATCAGGGCAAGATCGCCGAAATGCGCACCGGCGAGGGCAAGACCCTCGTCGCGACCCTGCCGGTGTACCTGAACGCGCTGGAAGGCAAGGGTGTGCACGTGGTCACCGTCAACGACTACCTCGCCAAGCGCGACGCGGCGTGGATGGGCAAGGTCTACAACTTCCTCGACATGACCGTGGGCGTGGTCTGGCCGGGGATGGAGATGTCAGACAAGGCCCAAGCCTATGGCGCCGACATCACCTATGGCACCAACAACGAGTTCGGCTTCGACTACCTGCGCGACAACATGGCAGTCGCCAAGGAGCAGCGTTACCAGCGCGGGCTGCATTACGCGATCGTCGACGAGGTCGATTCGATCCTGATCGACGAGGCGCGTACGCCGCTGATCATTTCCGGCCCGGCCGAGGAGTCCCCCGAGTTGTACATCCGCGTCAACCGGATCCTCCCGCACATGACCCGTCAGGCCAGGGACCCGCTGGCCGGGGAGCCGCCCGAGCCTGGCGATTACTTCGTCGACGAGAAGCAGAAGCAGGTGCACCTGTCCGAGGAAGGCATGGAGCACGCCGAGCAGTTGCTGCGCGAGGCCGGCGTGCTGGACGAAGATTCCAATTTGTACGATGCCCGCAATCTGGCCGTTGTGCATCACCTGAACCAGGGGCTGCGCGCGCATGCGCTGTACCAGCGCGATGTCGACTACATCGTGCGCGACGGCGAAATCATCATCGTCGACGAGTTCACCGGCCGTACCTTGCCGGGACGGCGCTGGTCCGAAGGCTTGCACCAGGCCGTCGAGGCCAAGGAAGGCGTGCCGATCCAGCGCGAAAACCAGACGATGGCGACCATCACCTTCCAGAACCTGTTCCGCATGTACCACAAGCTGTCGGGCATGACCGGCACGGCGGACACGGAAGCCTTCGAGTTCCAGTCGATCTACAACCTCGACGTGGTGGTGATCCCGACCAACATGCCGATGATCCGCAAGGACAACGCCGACCTCGTGTTCCTCAAGCCCGAGGCCAAGTACAAGGCGGTGCTGGAAGATATCCGGGATTGCCGCGAGCGCGGCCAGCCGGTGCTGGTCGGTACCGCCTCGATCGAAGTGTCCGAGCTGGTGTCGGGGTTGCTCAAGAAGGGCGGTATTTCACATGAGGTGCTGAACGCCAAGCAGCACGAGCGCGAGGCTCACATCGTCGAACAGGCCGGCAGTCCCGGCGCGGTCACCATCGCCACCAACATGGCCGGCCGCGGCACCGACATCGTGCTGGGCGGCAGTCTCGACGCCGCGCTGGCCGAGTTGCCGCCGGATGCCACGGATGCCGACCGCGAACGCGTGCGCGCCGATTGGCGCAAGCGCCACGAAAAGGTCATCGAAGCCGGCGGCCTGCACATCGTCGGTACCGAACGCCACGAGTCGCGGCGCGTCGACAACCAGTTGCGCGGCCGTTCCGGTCGCCAGGGCGACCCCGGCTCCTCGCGCTTCTACCTGTCGCTGCAAGACAACCTGATGCGCATTTTCGGCGGCGAAGGGCTGGTGCGCTGGATGCAGCGCTTCGGCATGAAGGAAGACGACGCGCTGGAAGACAAACTGGTCAGCCGCCAGATCGAGAAGGCCCAGCGCAAGGTCGAGGCGCACAACTTCGACATCCGCAAGCAATTGCTGGAATTCGACGACACAGCCAACGACCAGCGCAAGGTGATCTACGCGCAACGCGCAGAACTGCTGGAGTCCGAAGACGTCGCCGAAACCGTCGCCGACATCCGTCGCGACGTATTCGAATCGCTGGCCCAGCCATACGTCCCGAAAGACAGTGTGGACGAGCAATGGGACCTGGCGGGTCTACAATCGACGCTCGAGTCCGAGTTCGGCATGAAGCTGGATCTGGTGCACTGGATGGAAACTGCCGAAGGAGCCGATTCGGAAGCCATCCACAAGCGGGTGGCCGATGCCGCCGACACCATGTTCGCCGCCAAGGAACAGCAGGTCGGTCCCGAGGTGATGCGCGCACTGGAAAAACACGTGATGCTCACCGTGGTCGACGGTGCGTGGAAGGACCATCTCGCCAGCATGGATTACCTGCGCCAGGGCATCTACCTGCGCAGTTATGCGCAAATCGACCCCAAGAAGGAATACAAGCGCGAGGCGTTCCGGCTGTTCGAGGACATGCTGGAACGCATCAAGCGCGAACTCGTGCAGACCCTTGCGCGCGTGCGCATCCGCAGCGAGGAAGAAGTCGCGGAACTCGAAGCCGAACAGCGCCGCGCCGCGGAGGCCCGCGCCATGGAGTTCCAGCACGCACAATCCACCGGCTTCGATCCGTCGCCGCAGCCCGGCGCTGACGGCGAACAGGCGGGTGCCGCGGGCGGGGCGGTCGCAACCGCGCCCGTCGTGCGCAGCGGCCCCAAGATCGGCCGCAACGATCCCTGCCCGTGCGGCAGCGGCAAGAAGTACAAACACTGCCACGGTGCCCTGAACTGATTGCAGTTTCCCTCTCCCGCCGGGAGAGCTGCCGTCCATGGCCAAGAGCTCCGTGGTGGCGCGTAGCGCCGGGTGAGGGTACGCCCTCGCGTGATGCACTCATGCCGTCATCCCGGCGCGGATTGTAATCAATACAGTCTCGTCATTCCGGGGGCTTCGCCAGCTTCATCGGCGGTGCAACCCGGAATCCAGCTTTCGCCTTGTCGCGAGCATGACGCGTCCCCGCGCGGGTTCCGCCCGCCTCAGCGGCGAGCGGGCTACTTTTGTTTCGGTAAAAGTAGCCAAAACCATGTGCCGGGCATGACGGTTTCGGCAACCTCCTGTTGCCGAAACTTCCCTGCGATGCTCACCGCACGACAGCCGCGCCGAACTCCGCCATCCATGGCGTCGAACATCCGGCGCTTGCTCTGCCGTACGGCTGCGCTTCTACTCGCCACGTCCCGGTGACTCGCCCTTCGGGTCGCCTGCGGCGTTCAAATCGGCAATCCTGCCGATTTAGTCGGCGTCATGCAACGGCGCAGAGATCGGCTTCGTTACCGGCCATGCATGGCCTGCACCGATGCAGGTTGGGCTGAACGTAGTGAAGCCCAACACGATTGCTCATGAATGTCGGGCTTTGCAGTTGCTCAGCCCAACCTACGCGCTAATAAGCCCACGCGTTCTCCTTGAATAGTTGAACCTCGTCGGGCTGGACAACTTCCTCTGTGTCGCTTGCGTCCGAAATAATAATTTTGCGAACATCCAAAGCTTTCTTAAGCGCGTCACTTGCGAACCAGCTGGACTCCCAGAGTTGCGGGGATGCGCCATTGACGATCTTACAGATGGGCTCGTCACTGTCGAACTGGATGCCTAAAATTTTTGGTTTTGTGACACGTTGAAGCCATATCTCGAGGTATCCGTTGTAGGGGACCCGCGCCATCTTGTCGCGTACTTTGGCCCATAGGTGTAGTTTCTCCTCACTAGATGCGAGAGATCAGGTGACTTAGGATTCCAGCCACAGCTGGGAACGTCGAAGGCGAAATAAAAGCTAGGTCAGTTGCAATTGCTACCTGCACCTCGAGATCATCTGGAGCTTCTTTTTGCTTCGATATTTTTGTGTGAAACTCGCCTATCAGACGACGAAGCGCGCCACTGTTCGGGTACTGCTGCCCGAACGAATGTAGCCTAAGAAGTTGTTTTTGTATTGTCTTGGCGTGGGTCTCACCAAAGTCATGAAGATCGATTCCGGCTAACTTGTCAGGTTTGACCGAACCCCCCACAACATTTCGGCACAGGAGCGTCTTTGAAACCCTGAGGTTCATGCCAACGGTGCGAAGTTTGTCGCTTACGACCTTTAGAATGCTCTCTCCCGTTTCATCGTTATTAGAAAAAATCCTGTAATCATCTCTGTAGCGAAGAATTCGAACGTCGGTTCGCTCGCCAAGCTCCGAGTTGATTAGCCCATCGACGTACCCAAGCACAATCTCCGCTATGAAGTCCATGAGCACAGACCCTTGCGGGATTCCGTTTGTTTGACCGTACCTCCCGGCTTGGATATGGCTATCGATTCTATTTCCCAGCAATGATTTCTTGCCTTTGCTAGCCTTTGCTTCAGCCAGGCCGTGAACCGACCACGAGATGCTATGGGTGTACAGAGATCCATAACAGTTGGTTACGTCGGTATGACGCAGGTGGCTAAATTGCAACGAATACGCTAGCGATCGCTGTTCGACTGCTTGCCACCAGCTTTTTACCTGTGCAGCGACGTCCGTTTGATGGTCAACCGACATCACTGGTGCACTGCAGCACTCGACGATCCCGTGCTCGAACTCGCGGACACGCTCTTGGATACGTTTCCAGCTCTCTTCGCCAGAAATGGCATTGACCAAAGAAACGTAAATGGCAGGGCGTATCAGCTCAAGCGGGCGCCACGCCAACTTTCCGTCTTTGTTGGCAAGAAATCGGTAATTTACGTTTTGAAACTCACTTGGTGAACTTGTCTTGAATTGAGTATTCGTCACCCATTACTTCCGCAACATCTGCCAGTATTGGTTCAAAGCTTAGATATCGCGGCACGTCTCCGTTGAAATAGCTGCTACCCCTCAGAAAATGAGAGCGGGCTTCGACATTCGATAAGTCAATCAGTCGTTTCATGTCGTTATACGCTTTCTCATAACGTCAAACGCAAACAGCGTCTACGTGCAGGAGGATATTCGAGGCGGGAGTCATGCCATTAACGCTTCCACATGTGCGGCGACGCACTCGCGCAAGGCTTCGAGGTCATACCCGCCTTCGAGCGCGGAGACGATGCGGCCTTCGGCGTGGTGGTTGGCTAACTCGCACAGGCGTTGCGTGATCCAGGTGTAATCGTCGACGCCGAGCTGCAGTTGGGCCAGCGGGTCGCGTGCGTGGGCGTCGAAGCCGGCGGAGATCAGAAGTAGTTGGGGGCGGAAGGCGTCGATTGCGGGGAGCAGCGTCTCGTCCCACGCGGCGCGAAATGACTCCGAGCCCGCGCCAGAGGGGAGCGGTGCGTTGAAAATGTTGCCGTCGCCATGTTCGTTGGCGAATCCGGTGCCGGGGTATAGCGGCATCTGGTGGCTGGATGCATACAGCACACGTGCGTCGTGCTGGAAGATGTCCTGGGTGCCGTTGCCGTGGTGTACGTCGAAATCGACGATTGCGACGCGATCGATGCCATCGGTCTCCAGCGCGTGTGCTGCCGCTACGGCGATGCTGTTGAACAGGCAGAATCCCATCGCCTGATCGCGGGTGGCGTGGTGGCCGGGTGGGCGTACCGCGCAGAACGCGCACCAGGTTTCGCCAGCGATGACGGCATCCGCTGCGGCGCACGCAGCGCCGGCGGCGCGCAATGCGGCTTCCAGGGAACCTGGTGACATCCCGGTGTCGGGATCGAGGCGGGAGGTGCCTTGTTGTGGCGAGCTTGCGAAAATGTGATCGATGTATCCGGTGGCGTGGACGCGCTCAAGTTGCTCGCGTATCGCACGCGGCGCCTCGAAGCGTTCGAGCGAGGCGAAACGGGGATCGTCCAGGGCGGCGAGCACGGCGCGCAGCCGCGCCGGCGATTCGGGGTGATCGATACCGGGATCGTGTTCGAGGCAGGCGGGGTGCGTGTAGAGGCGCAAGGCTACCGGCCTATCCTGCGCAGAGAAACAAATCCCCATGCGCTCAATCCGAGCGGCACGAGCACCATAACCAACCAGAGCCCGATACCTGTCGCAGCATAGTGGTCAGAGACAACCCATTCCTGGAATCTCGATGCATGCAATGCCGCGATGAGCAGAAAGATGATCGAGGCAATCCACACGAATCCTCTTGCGCCGCGCATGGTTTTCTCCTTGCGGGTTCAAATGCAGATCAGGATTTTTTTCTCCGCTCATGCTGCCACAACACTTCGCCCTGGCCACTCGCACGGGCAAGTACGCGGGCCAGCACGAACAGCAGGTCGGACAGGCGATTGAGATAATGCACCGCTTGCGGACGCACATTCTCGCCGCGCGCCAGGGTTACCACGCGGCGTTCGGCACGCCGGCACACGGTGCGCGCGACGTGGCATTGCGCGGCGGCCATGCCGCCCCCCGGCAGGATGAATTCCTTGAGCCGAGGCAGGTCGACGTTGTAGTGGTCGAGCGTTTGTTCCAGCCCGCTGACATCGGCATCGTGGATCATTTCCATGCCGGGCACGCACAGTTCGCCGCCGAGATCGAACAGCGCGTGCTGTATGCGGACAAGGTGCTCGCGCATGTCGTCGGGCACGCCGTCGCAGGCAAGCATGACGCCGATTACGGAGTTCAGCTCGTCGATGGTGCCATAGGCTTCGACGCGCGCCGAATCCTTGGACGTGCGCGAGCCGTCACCCAAACCGGTCGTGCCATCGTCACCGGTACGCGTGTAGATCTTCGATAGACGATTGCCCATCAATGCGCGGCGGTCACCCGCAGTACCGTCCAGCGGCGACCGAGCAGGGCGAAGCCGCCGAACAGCAGCGCGCTCCACAGCAGGGTTCCGGGGAGGGTTCCGTGTTGGAAGAACGGCCACCCGGCGACATAGCACGTCACCAAGCCACCCAATGAGTGCGGATACATCGCCGTGGTCGCCCAGGTGAAGAAATTGGTGACGAGATAGAAGCCGGTCGCGCTTGCGACTGCGGCCAACAAGACGTTCCACGCGCCCACGCGTCCGCGCAGTGCGAACCCGGCGAACGCGGTCAACGCAACGCAACCATAGATCACCGGCACGACCATCAACCACTCGATGGTTTGTGACATTGGCAGCGTCAAGGCGATCATCACATCCGCGCAGGCCATGGCGATCAATGGTACCGCGACAGCCAGTTTCCGGTTGGCGAAATACGCGCCGCCGAACAACGCCATCGCCTCGACCGGGGTGAAGTTCCACGGCAGCGCGCCCGCGGCGAAATGCACGCCGAGCCGATAGATGACGGTAAACGCGATCATCCCGCACAGCACCAAGGTGCCTGGGGAAAAGACGGTCGATGGCGGGGAGCGGTCGGGCAGTTGTTGCGACATGGAATCCATCCTCATTTTCGATCCGGTTCGGAAACCGCCACGGTACCGTCCGGGCGTGCAAGCAGCCCGTCGCGGCAGGTTGTCCAGAGGCTTCATAGCTTACCGCAACAGGCGTGGATGGCGGGATGACCGGTATCAACCGGTTATCATCGCGTGATGACCGAACACACCGACATATTGATCGTGGGTGGCGGCCTCGTCGGTGCGAGCCTTGCGCTGGCGCTCGAAGCCGCGGGCCGTCGCGCGACGTTGGTCGAAGCCATGCCGCCGCGCGTACCTGCCGCGGGTACTGTCGCGGCGGCCGACGAGAACGATCGCAATCTGGTGCTCGCCCGCGCTTCGGTGAACGCGCTGCGGACGCTGCAGGTTTGGCCCCGCCTCGACGCCGTGGCCGGTACCATCAAACGCCTCGAGGTGAGCCGCGCCGGCGAGTTCGGTCGGGTGCGCATGACCGCGGACGATGCCGGTTTGGACGCACTGGGACGAGTCGTGCCGGGCCGGGTACTCGCCGCGGCGCTGGAAGTCCGGCTTGCGGAATGCCGAAGCGTGCAGCGGCTCGCACCGGCGAAACTGGAATCGCTGGTTGCCGGCGATTCGGGGTGGCGCGCGCGTGTCGTCACGACCGACGGCGTGCAGGAAATCGAGACACGCCTGGTGGTGGGTGCCGACGGCAGTGATTCGAACGTACGCGCGCAGGTCGGGATCGCGGTGCAGGAGCACGACTACGCGCAGAGCTTGTTCGTATCCAGCGTGACGTGCGGACGCGACGTGGTGGATTGCGCGTTCGAGCGTTTCACCGATGACGGCCCCGTCGCATTGTTGCCGCTGCCCAACCGCAGGTGCGGTCTGGTGCTGACGGTGGCTGCGGATCGTCACGATGAAGTTGCCGCGATGGATGACGCAGCGTTTCTTGCGCTGGCCCAGCAACGCTTCGGATGGAAGCTCGGGGCTTTCACGCGCCCCGGCAAACGCTTCCCGCATCGCATCCGGCGCGTGCTGGCCGAAGCGCTGACCGCATCCCGCGCGGTGCTGGTCGGCAATGCCGCGCAGACCGTGCACCCGATTGGCGCCCAAGGTTTCAACTTGGGGCTGCGCGACGCACTGACATTGGCGGAACTGGTCGTGGGTGCCGACGATCCAGGCGCGCCAGCCTTGCTGCGTGACTATGCCGCGCGCCGACGACCCGACCGGGATGGCGTCGTGGCTTTCAGCCACGGATTGGTTTCGCTGGCCTGCCTCGCCCAACCCTCGCTGGCGCCGTTGCGCTCGCTGGCGATGGCCGCGATGGATCGCGTGCCAATGCTGCGACTCGCAGTCGCGCGCCGCGGCATGGGCTTCCGCGGCGACCCACCAGCGGCAACGCTGGATTCCGCGCCGTGAACGCGCGTCGGCCGGCACTGGATATCGCGGTCGCGGGCGGTGGCATGGTCGGCGCCGCGTGTGCGCTTGCGCTTGCGCGGCGGGGCTTCACGGTCGCATTGCTGGAAGCGCGCGAGCCCGCGCCATGGGTTGCGAACGAGCAAGAAGATCTGCGCGTCATCGCGTTGGCGCCATCTTCGGCGCGCCTGCTCGACGAGCTCGGTGTGTGGCACGGCATCGAGGCCGCGCGCGTATCGCCGTATCGCCATATGCGGGTGTGGGATGCCGCCTCGGGCGCGGAAATCGCCTTCGATGCCGCACGCGAGGGGCGTGCACAGCTCGGATGGATCGTCGAGAACAATCTGGTTGCTTCCATGCTCTGGAATGCGCTGGAGAACGCGGGCGCGCGACGGCTGTGCCCCGCGCACGTCGCGTCTTTCACGGTGCGCGACGAGCGCGTGACGCTGGACCTTGCCGACGGTACGCCGCTTTCGACAGCGTTGCTGGTGATCGCCGATGGCGCCGGATCCCGGTTGCGCGCGCAGGCCGGCATCGCGGTGCGCGGGCGCGATTACCACCAGCGCGCAGTCGTCGCGCACGTCGTTACCGACCGTGCGCATCAGGCGACTGCGTGGCAGCGATTTACACACGAGGGTCCGATTGCGCTGCTGCCCCTCGCCGACGGACGCAGTTCGATCGTGTGGTCGTTGCCTGAAGCTCGGGCGCGCGAGGTGCTGGCGTTCGACAACGCCGGATTTTGCGCGGCGGCGGGGGTCGCTTCGGACTTCCGGCTCGGCCGGATAACCGCCACGACGCCGCGTGCGTCGTTTCCGCTGAAGCTGCAGCTTGCGAAAACCTACGCATCGGACCGTTGCGTCTTGTTGGGCGACGCCGCACATGGGGTGCATCCGCTGGCCGGGCAGGGCGTGAACCTCGGCTTGCGCGATGTGGCCGAACTGGCTGCCGTGCTCGGCGAGGCGCGCGTGGCCGGACGCGACTTCATGGCACGGCACGTCTTGCAGTGTTACGCGCGGCGGCGGCGTGCGGCCGCCACATTGGATGCACGCGCGTTCGACTCGATCGAGCGCATGTTCGCGTGGCAGTCATTGCCTCTGACGGCTTTGCGTGGTCTCGGCGTCCACGTGGCGAATCGGCTCACGCCGTTGAAGCGTGCGTTGATCGCGCGTGCGGCAGGCGGAATATGAGCAGCACGATAGTCTTCTCCTCCCCTTTCAAGGGGAAGTCCGTGATGGGGGGTGGTGCAGGTATGTGAGAAAAATCCATCCCCACCCAACCCTCCCCTTGAAGGGGAGGGCTTGCAACAGCTTCCGATTTTCAAGCGCGAAGGAGACGATCATGCAGATTCGTTTGATGTTGCTTGCGATGTTGTTGTTCGGCTTTGTCCCGCTTGCCCACGCGGCGATGCAGACGAAAACGATCGACTACAGCGTTGATGGCAAGGCCATGCAGGGCGTGCTGGTCTGGGACGACGCCGTGAAGACGCCGCGTCCCGGGCTGCTGATGATCCCGGACTGGACAGGCATCAACGCCACCAACATCGATTTCGCCAAGACTGTCGCCGGCCGCGACTACGTGATCTTCATGGGCGACATGTACGGCAAGGATTTGCGACCGAAAAACGGCAACGAGGCAAGGGCGGCCACGAAACCGTTGCTTGCCGATCGCCCATTGCTGCGCAAGCGCGTGGCCGCGGCGTTTGATGAGTTGAAGACGCTGGCCGCGAAGCATGTGGCGCCGATCGATGCCGACAAGCTTGCCGCGATCGGGTTCTGCTTTGGTGGCACCTCGGTGCTGGATCTCGCGCGCACCGGCAGCGATGTCGCCGCGGTCGTGAGTTTCCACGGCGGTCTGTCCACCGATGATCCCGCGTTGGCCAGACACATCAAGGCGCGGGTGCTGGCAATGAATGGCGGCGATGATCGCGGCACCATGCCCGACGCACCGGCTTTCATGAAGGAGATGCAGCAGAGCCCCGCGCCATGGCAGTTCGTGGTGTTTGGTGGCGCGGTGCATTGCTTCGCCGAGCCGCAGGCTCATTCACCGCCGGGCTGTGTCTATGATCCCCCAGTCGCGAAGCGTGCGTTCGCGTTGATGCATGCGTGGATTGCCGACGCGTTTGCGCATTGAATGTCCTCCCCCTTTGCTTGCGAAGGGCGGAGCGAAACGAACGCGCGCGTAGCGAGAGAGGGGATGGTTCTTCGCAATCCCGAGCGCATCTTCCCGATGCTTCGCGTCGGCCGCCCTTCGTGCCGAAGGGGGTGGCGACGTGTCGCAGCGTCATACGGGCGCTGGCGGTTCAGCAGGTCCGCTCCACCGCGTAATCGGCAAGCCCTGCCAACGCGTCACGGTATTCCGAAGGCGGCAGGACCTCGAGTGCCGCGTGCGCGGCGTCGGCGTGGACCTGCGCACGAGCGCGCGTACGTTCCAGCGCACCGGAATTGCGGATCGCGTCAACGATGACGTCGAGTGCCGAAAGGCGCTGGCTGGTAATCGCATTGCGCAGCAGTTCCGCCTGCATCGGCGTGGACCGCTGGATTGCGTAGATCAGCGGCAAGGTCGGTTTGCCCTCGGCGAGGTCGTCGCCGATGTTCTTGCCGAGCGTGTCGGCGTCGGATACGTAGTCGAGCAGGTCGTCTGCGATCTGGAACGCGCAGCCGAGTTGCGTGCCATAGCGGCGCAGTGCCAGCGACTGTTCCTCTGGAAGGCCGGCCAGCACACCTCCGAGTTGGGTCGCGGCCGAGAACAGCACCGCGGTCTTGCGTTCAATCACCCGCATGTATGCGGCTTCGTCGGTCTCGGCCTTGCCGATGTTGAGGAGCTGGAGCACCTCACCCTCGGCAATGGAGTTGGTGGTGTCTGCGAGGATCCGCATCACCTCCATCCGGTCCAGTTCCACCATCATCTGGAACGAGCGCGAATACATGAAGTCGCCAACCAGCACGCTGGCGGCATTGCCCCAGGCGGCGTTGGCGGTCTTGCGCCCGCGCCGAAGGTCGGAGCCATCCACCACGTCGTCATGCAGCAAGGTTGCGGTATGGATGAATTCGATGACGGCGGCGAGTTCGACGTGCGCGTCGCCTTTGTAGCCTGCCGCGTGCGCCGCCAGCACATGCAGCATCGGCCGCAGCCGTTTGCCGCCACCGCCGACAATGTGTTCGCCGATCGCGTTGATCAGCACCACGTCCGAGTGCAAACGCTGGCGGATCATCCGGTCCACCTGTGCCATGTCCGGGGCGGCGAGATCACGCGCGACGGTGAAGGCGTTGGCGGTTTCCGGCGCGGGGACGGGGGCGGTGCGATTCATGGGGATCCGGCAAGCAGCAATCGGCCGATTTTACAGGGGCACACCGGCGTATGCCCGGGTCTGTCGTTCAGGAAACTCAACGGTTTCCGCGTGCGGTAATGTGCCGAGGGCGCTGCGGGGCAACGCAGAGGCCGCCATTACGTTCCGTGCCGGTGGATGCCTACATGATCAGGCGGATCGGGCCGGCAGACGCGGCACGGTGCGTGTTAGCATCATCGGCCCG
>JBOHYR010000122.1:0-35441 GCA_050737995.1 Rhodanobacteraceae bacterium | reverse complement strand
CGGCGCCATGCCAGGCGACGCACGGCACGGCATCTTCCGCCGCTTCGGCAGTCTGGCGCTCGAGTTCGCGGCGCTGGGCATCGGTGGGGACGGACAGGCCGTGTTCGCGTAGCCAGTGATCCAGCACTGGAGCGCGCTCGGCTTCCGGCCGCGCCAGCCATGCGTCGGCGTCGATCGAAGCATCGTCGCGGCGCAACAAGGCAAGGGCGCTCTCGGTGTCGCGTGCCAGGTAGTCGGCAGCCGCGCGGCTCCGGCGAGCAGAGTGCAGGATGGACGCTTCCGCGTGCGGCCAGTGTTGCGCGATCACCGGCAGGATCTCATGGCGCAGGACATTGCGGGCAAAACGTCTGTCGGCGTTGGCGGGGTCTTCAAGGCCATAAAGTTCATTGATTTTAAGGTAGTTATGAAGCTCTTCTCGGCTTGTTTCCAATAGTGGCCGCCACAGGAAACCGTGCCCGAGAGGTCGTTGTGTGCGCATGCCGCCGAGGCCGTCCGGCCCGGCGCCGCGCAGCAGTTTCAGCATTACGGTTTCGATCTGGTCGTCGCGATGATGGGCCAGCGCCAGCCATTCGCCGTCGCGAAGCGATTCGGAAAACGCCGCGTAGCGTGCCCGCCGGGCGGCTGCTTCGATGCCTTCGCCGCGCGTGGTATCGACGGCAGCGCGCAACACGCTCAGGGGCACGTCGACTGATTTGCAAAATTCCGCGCAATGCATGGCCCAGTCGGGACTATCGGGATGCAGGCCGTGATCGACGTGCAGCGCGCGAAGCCCGAGTTCGCGCGCCTCCGGCATCTGCGCGAACGCGTGGAGCAGGGCGGTGGAATCCGCGCCGCCGCTGAAGGCGACGCACAGTGCGGGCGGGGTGTCCGCGCGGATCTGCTCGCGCAATCTGTCGAGCCACACGGGGAATCAACCTTTGCCGGATTTCGTGCGGTTGCGTACGTGGATGGTTTTGGGGCGCCCTTCGCCGGAACTGCGCCGTTCGATGTCGAACAACGTAGTCGCGGCGACCAGGTCGCTCAATTTGCCATAGCCGTAGCTGCGCGCGTCGAAGTCCGGCCGCTGCTTGCTGATGATGGAACCGACCGCCCCCAGCCCGGCCCAGCCGTCTTCGTCCGACGCGGCATCGATGGCGTTGCGCAACAGGTTCACTAGCCCGGAATCCTGCTTCAGCTGCGCGGCGCTGCTCGGTCTCTGCGGGGCCGCTTCGTCCGGCTTGCCCGAGAGGTTTTCGACGTAGATGAACTTGTCGCAGGCTGCGACGAACGGCTCGGGTGTCTTGCGTTCGCCGAACCCGTACACGATCAGGCCGGATTCGCGGATGCGTCCCGCCAGGCGCGTGAAATCGCTGTCGCTCGACACGATGCAGAAGCCGTCGAAGCGGCCGGAATACAGCAAGTCCATCGCGTCGATGATCAGCGCGGAGTCGGTCGCGTTCTTGCCGCGCGTATAGCCGAACTGCTGCATCGGCTGGATCGATTGCCTCAGCAGTTCTTCCTTCCAGCCCTTGAGGTGGTTGCCAGTCCAGTCGCCGTAGGCGCGCTTGACGTGCGCGGTGCCGTACTTGGCGATTTCGGCCAGCAACGCGGTGAGCAGCGACGGCTGCGCGTTGTCGGCGTCGATCAGCACCGCCAGTTTGGCGGCCGAGTCGTTGGCCATGCTTGGGCTCCGTGGCGTCGGAACGCCGATGTTAGCGCGTCATCGCGCCATGCGACGCACCGCGGTCGCGCCGTGCTATTGCGGGTTGGTAAATGTGAGCTCGACACCGACGCCCGCGGGGTCGGTGAGGAACAGTTGCACCTGGTGCAGTTCATCCACGAGGTCGGTCTCATAGCGAATGCCCGCGGTGTCGAGGCGTGTGCGGGTGGCCGCAAGGTCGTTGCAGGTGAATGCCATGTGTCCGAATGCGCCGGTGTTGCCGGGACTGTTGTCCTCGCCATCGCGGATTGAAAGGTGCAGCACGTCGCGGTTGCCTGCATACAACCAATGGCCTCGTGATCCGGAACGAAACCTGGGGCGCGACCCTTCGCGGAGCCCGACAATGTCGGTGTAGAAACGGCGCAACCGCTCGACCATTTCCGCGGAAGCGCGCAAGTTGATGTGGCCGATGCCACGCGTGGACATGACGACTAGTCCTGGTACGTGCCGTACTTGCGAAGTCGCTGGTAGCGTTGTTCAAGCAATTCGTCGACGGGCAACGCGGTGAGGTCTTCGAGCTGGTTCAGCAACACCGCCTTGAGTCGTATCGCCATCGAGCGCGGATTGCGGTGGGCGCCACCAGTGGGTTCCCGGAGCACCTTGTCGATCAGGCCGAGTTCGACCAGGCGCGGTGCAGTGAGGCCCAGCGCCTCGGCGGCATCGCGCGCGCGGCCGGCGTTCTTCCACAGGATCGACGCGCAACCTTCCGGCGAGATTACCGAATAGGTCGAATACTGCAGCATGTTGACGCGGTCGCCGACACCGATCGCCAACGCGCCACCGGAACCGCCTTCGCCGATCACGGTGCATATGATCGGCACCTTGAGCTCGGCCATTTCCTCGAGGTTGCGCGCGATTGCCTCGCTCTGGCCGCGTTCCTCGGCGCCGACGCCGGGGTAGGCGCCAGGCGTGTCGATGAAGGTCAGCACCGGCAGGCCGAACCGCTCGGCCATCTTCATCAGGCGCAACGCCTTGCGATAGCCTTCCGGACGCGGCATGCCGAAGTTGCGGAGCACCTTGGACTTGATGTCGCGGCCCTTCTGGTGGCCGATCACCATCACCGGCCGTCCGATGATCCTCGCCAACCCGCCCACGATGGCCTCGTCGTTCGCGTACATGCGATCGCCCGCCAGCTCGTGGAACTCGTCACAGATGACGGCGACATAGTCCTTGGTGTATGGGCGGCCCGGATGCCGCGACATCTGCGTGATCTGCCAGGGCGTCAGGTCGCGGAAGATCTCGGCGGTCTTTATGCGCAGTTTGGAGCGCAGCTTGCCGACTTCGTCATCGACGTCGATGGCGTTGTCGTGGCCGGCGCTGGTCAGTTCGCGCAGCTTGTCTTCAAGCTCCGCGATCGGCTGCTCGAAATCGAGGAAATTGGGGTTCATTCCCTGCACGGGTTCCGGGCGAAACGGCGATTATAACGGCCACTCACGGGGTGCGCCCCGATCAGCCGGATGCCGCGGAAGCGGCTGCAGCCGGCAGCGGCAGGCCAGCCTGTTTGCACAAGGCTGCAAAACGCGGGTCGTGCCGGTAGGCCAGCACGAACGGGTCGCTGAGCAGGCCATTGCCGACCAAGGCGCCGCTGCCAAAATTCGGATCGTGTTGTGTCCAGGCGCGTTGCAGCCATTCGAACATGGTGTCCGGTTGCTTGCGCAGCGCGTACAGATCGGCGACGAAATGCGGCTGGGCGTTGCCGTACTTGGCGACGTAATCGAGCAAGGTCGCATCGGCCTGCTTGCGATCCGGATCGATCTGTTGCGCCATGGCCCGAATCCACGATCCGGCTTGCGGATCGGTTTCCTGCCTGGCGTCACGCACCGCCGCAGCGACATCGCCACGCAGGAGGTCGATCTCGGCCAGGGTTGAATACAGATACGGGTAATCCGGCTGCAAAGCCAGCGCCTTGCGGGTCGCCTGCTCGGCCGCATCGAGCCGGCCTTGCCCCACCAGGGTGGCGGCCAAGTTGGCATAGTATTCGGGTCGCAACGGGTCGGTGGCGATGGCTTTGCGATACAGCTCGACCGCCGGCTGCAACTGCCCGACGGTCGCCAGTCCCAGGGCCAGGAAACTCATGGGGGAGCCATCGTGCGGTGCCAGCGCGTAGGCCCGCTGGTACTCGGCCAGCGCCCCCACCGGATCGTTGTCGACCACGGACAACAGGTAGCCGCTCATCATGTGGGTCGACGCAGCGTTGGGTGCCAGCGCCCTCTGCCTGTTGGCCGCCGCGCGGGCTTGCGCCCAAGCCTGTTGCTGCACGTCGCCGGTTGTCACATTCCCCAGATTGACCCAGATATTGGACAGGACGCCCCAAGCATAGGCGTAGTTCGGATCGACCTTGAGCGCCTGCCGGAACAGCGCGATCGCTTGGCGCAGGCTGGCTTCGGTTTCGCGCCGGGCGAGCGCGCGCCCTTGCAGCATCAACTGGTAAGCCTCGACATTGCCGCTGGGTAGCTTGTCGTCGATGCCGAGGGTCTGGCCCAGCAGCTTGAGCTTGAGTGCACCGGCCACCGCTTGGCCGATCCTGGTCTGGATCGCGAACACGTCCTTCAGCGGTTCGTCGTAGCTGTGCGACCACACGCTGCTGCCGTCGGCGGCGCGAATCATACCGATGGTGACGCGAATGTGGTCGCCCTGCTGGAACACCGAGCCCTGGATCAGGTGCGCTACACCCAAGGCGGCACCAATTTGCGCCGGGCTGTCTTTCGAATTGCGGAACTTGAATCTGGAATACTTGCCGATCACCATCAGCCCTTTGATCTGGGTGAGGTCGGAGATCAACTCTTCGGACACGCCATCGACGAAGTATTGTTGTTTGGGATCGCCGCTTTCGTTGGCCAGCGGTAGTACCGCGACGGACTTTTGCGGGACCTTGGCCAGCTCGGCGGCAAGCGTCTTGGCATTGGCCGCGTTGGCGGCGCCGGTGGCGTCGCGATGCAGCACGAACTGGTTGGTGACCAGCAGCACCACGGCAACGACCAGCACCGCAATGATCCAGCGGTCGAACTTCTTGCCGGTGGAGTGGGCAATCGAATCATCCGGCGCGATCCCACTCTCGCGCTTCAGGCCGCTCGGGGTGAGCTCATAGAACCACGCGAACGCTACCCAGAACGGAAACCCGACAACGGCTGCGACGAGGAACCAGCGCGCCAACCAGTCGGGGGCGTTGACGACAGGCGTCAATTGCGCGATGCCCTGTGCGAGCGCCCACACTGCCGCTGCATAAATCGCTGCCGCGCGAAGTACATTGCGGCGTTTCAGCTCCGCAAACAACCCGCTCAAGTCCGCCACCCTTTGCCCCTGGTATCCGCGCCAGCGACAAACCGGCGTCCAATGCCCTCAGTGTCGGTAATTATCCGGCGCGAAGCAAGCGGAAACCATCGACAAACGATCGGTTCATGTCAGTGGCGCGGATCACTCCGAGCCCGGACGGCTCAGCGACGGTTGCACCGAGCGCACGCCAGGAACTTCGGCCAGCGCGCGCAGCAGGTTCGTGCTGACCCTGACGCGCCAGTCGTCGCCGAGCCTGAGGTCGGCGCTGCCCGCGGTGTTCCGGTAACCGGTCAGGAGCAACGGCGTGCGTCCGCCGCAGTGGCCCGCGAGTGCGCGCTTGAAGCTGCCCACGAAGTGCGCGTCGATGCCGTTGACGCCGACCCGCAATACGCGGGCGCCGGCTTCGCAGGCATCGTCCAGCGTCCATGCGCGGCGCGCGCGAAGCTGCAGTTCGCCGCTGTAGTCGTCGAGGCCGAGTCCGCCCTCGATCACGAGTATTGCGTCGGGCTGCAGCAGCGCGCCGTACTGTTGCAGCGCATCGCGGAAGAAGCCGACCTCGATCGCACCAGTCCAGTCCGCGATGCGCACCGATGCCGCGCTGTCGCCGCGCTTGCGCATTTTCACGATCATCCCGGCCACGGCCCACGGCGTTTCCGGGGCGCGGCGGTAACGATTTTCTTCGTCGCCGTTGCGCGGCGGAGGCGGTTCGTAATTTTGCTCGATCTCGCCGATGGGACAGGTGGAAAGTTGCGAGAGAACCTCGCGCCAGGGATCGGTCGGATGGCCGGAAAGGTAATGCCCGAGCGTGGCGCGTTCGCCCGCCAGTTTTCTTTCGAGCGACCACGGCGGCTGCGGTGCTGTGGCGAATGACGCGGTTGCGACGGGTGCCAACGCGGCTCCGAACATGTCGTTCTGGCCGGCCTCGCGATCGCGCAGGCTTTGTTCCGCCGCCTTCACGGCCTCGGGAAGCTGTGCGGTGAGGGTGGCGCGATTGGGTCCGAACGCATCCATCGCGCCGGACTGGATCAAGGCTTCGAACACGCGCTTGTTCAGCTTGCCGGAGTCGGTGCGTGCGCAAAAATCGGCAAGGTCGCGGAACGGTCCACCGGTCGACCTGGCGTTGACGATGGCCTCGCAAACGCCGCGACCGACGCCCTTGATCGCACCGAGACCGTAACGGACCGTTCCGCATGCATCCGGTTCGATCCCGCGATCCGAATCGGCGTTGGCGATGAAGTGGTGGTGCGAGGTGTTGACGTCGGGTGGCAGTACCGCGATGCCCATCGCGCGGGCGTCCTCGATGAACGTCACCAGCTTGTCGGTGGCGTCCATGTCTGCCGACATCGTGGCCGCAAAAAATTCGGCGGGGTGGTGCGTCTTCAGCCATGCGGTCTGGTAAGCGACGAGAGAATACGCTGCGGCGTGCGACTTGTTGAAACCGTAACCCGCGAACTTCTCCATCTGGTCGAAGATCTGGTCGGCCTTGTGCTCGGGCATGCCGTTCTGCATCGCGCCGTCGCGGAAGATGGAACGGTGCTTGGCCATTTCCGCCGGCACTTTCTTGCCCATCGCGCGGCGCAGCAGGTCGGCGGCGCCCAGCGAATAACCGCCGACGATCTGTGCCATCTGCATCACCTGTTCCTGGTACACCATGATGCCGAGGGTTTCGCGCAGCACCGGTTCGACACGCGGGTCGGGGTAGGTCACCGCCTCGCGTCCGCGCTTGCGCGTGACATAACTGGGAATCAGGTCCATCGGACCGGGGCGGAATAGTGCGTTCAGCGCGATCAAGTCCTCGAAGCAGTCCGGCTTGGCATCCTTCAGCAGCCGCTGCATGCCCGCACCTTCAAACTGGAACACTGCGACCGTGCGCGCCTCCCGGAACATGCGATACACGTCGGCGTCATCCAAAGGCAGCTTGTCGATGTCCAACGGTGCTTCACCCGTCCCGGCACGCCGTGCGTCGATGGCCTTCACCGCCCAGTCGATGATGGTGAGGGTGCGCAGCCCGAGGAAGTCGAACTTGACGAGACCGACGGTTTCGACGTCGTTCTTGTCGTACTGGGTGACGACCCCGCTGCCGCCCGGTTCGCAGTACAGCGGTGCGAAGTCGGTAAGCGGCGTCGGGGCGATCACCACGCCGCCGGCGTGCTTGCCTGCATTGCGGGCAAGGCCCTCGAGCTTCAATGCGAGGTCGATCAACGTGTGCGCGTCTTCGTCCTGCTGGTACAGGTCGCAGAACTCGCGGACCACCCTGTCGGGTTCCTTCCTCGATTTTTCGCTGCGTCCCAGTGCATCACCCAGTGTCAAGTCGAGTGGCATGCGCGGGATCAACTTCGCAATCTTGTCGACTTGCCCGTAGGGCATCCCGAGTACGCGGCCACAGTCGCGCAGCACGGCTTTGGCGGCCATCGAACCGTAGGTGATGATCTGGCTGACCTGGTCGCGGCCGTACTTCTGCGCGACGTACGCGATCACCTCGTCGCGGCGTTCCATGCAGAAGTCCACGTCGAAGTCCGGCATCGATACGCGTTCGGGGTTGAGGAAGCGCTCGAACAGAAGGCCGAATCGCAATGGGTCGAGATCGGTGATGCCGAGACTCCACGCGACTACTGAGCCAGTGCCCGAGCCGCGCCCGGGGCCCACCGGAATGTCTTGTGCCTTGGCCCAGCCGATGAAGTCGGCAACGATCAGGAAGTAACCGGCGAAGCCCATCTTGCCGATCACGTCCAGCTCGTTCTCGAGACGCGTCTCGTAATCGTCGCGGGTGTGGCCTTCGGCGACGCCGGATTCGACCAGGCGCCGTTCCAGTCCCGTGCGCGCCTGATTGCCGATCCAGGATTCCAGCGTGTGCTTGTCGGGTATGGGAAACGCCGGCAGGAAGTACTTGCCGAATGAAAGTTCGAGATTGCAGCGCTTGGCCAGTTCAACCGTGTTCTCGAGCGCTTCGGGAAGGTCGGCGAACGACGTGGCCATCGCGTCAGCGGGTTTCAGCCATTGCTCGGCCGAGTAGTCGTGTGTCCGGCGTGGGTCCGTCAACTGGAATCCCTGCTGGATGCAGACCCGTGCCTCGTGCGCTTCGAAATCGTCGGCATCGAGGAAGCGCACGTCGTTGCTGGCAACAACCGGCAGGTCAAGGTTCGCGGCAAGTTGCAGCGCCCGTGCGTTGAAAGCCTCCTCGCCGTCACGGCCAGTGCGCGTGAGTTCCAGGTACAGGCCATCGTCGAAGTGCCGGCGCAGCGCGTCGAGATTCGCGCGCGCGTCGTGTCCACGCCCCGTTGCGACAAGTTGCCCGTAGGTACTGCCGCGCCCCGCGATCGCAAACAGGCCGGCCACGGCGCCTTCCAGCCATTCTGGCTGCAATTGGGCGCGTCCGGCGTGCTGGCCTTCCAGCCACGCGCGCGAGATCAGGCGTGTGAGGTTGAGGTAGCCGCCGTGATCGCGGCACAGCAATGTGAGCATGCCGGGCCGCGAGGCATCTTCAGGATTCGCGATCCAAAGGTCGCACCCCACGATAGGCTTGATCCCGGCTTGCTCGGCTGCGCGATAGAACTTGATCTGTGCGAAGAGGTTGGAATCGTCGGTCAGCGCCAGCGCAGGCAGACCCAACTCGACTGCGCGGCTCACCAGATTGGCGTGCCTGGCCTTGGCCGGGTCGCCGTAGTCGGGTTTCTCCGGGATGCGGATGGTGGAGTCGCGCAGCGAGTATTCGCTGTGGACGCGCAGATGGATGAAATCGATCGGCATGGGTGGACCGTGGTGATCTGGCAAGCGTATTGCCGATGAACGGGGGCGGCAAGCTTGACAAAGGAAGGAGGTCGGAACAGCCCTACGCGTCACGTAGGAGGAACGTTGTCTGTCATTTGCATGTGGCGGGCGTTGCCCCCCTATTTACAGCTTGTACCGGTCCGAAGCTGCGACGGTGTTCAGGGCATGGACCCAGCCGTCGCAAGGCGTCGAGGTGCGTGGGTGAAGGGTAGCCCTTGTGTTGCGCGAAGCCGTAGCCGGGCCAGCGCGTCTCGTATTCGACGAGAATGCGGTCGCGAGCCACTTTGGCGAGGATGGACGCCGCGCTGATCGCGGGTTCCGTGGCATCTCCGCGCACGATCGCGCGGGCGGGACATGGCAGGGACTTCGGCAGGCGGTTGCCGTCGATCAGCGCCAGTGCGGGGGTGACTACGAGCGCGGTCAGTGCACGGGCCATGCCAGCGAGAGTGGCGTTGAGGATGTTGATGCGGTCGATTTCGATGGCTTCAACGCGCACGATGCTGTGCGCCAGCGCGCGCTCGACGATGAGCGCGTAAAGTCGTTCGCGGCGTTTTGCCGAGAGTTGCTTGGAGTCGGCGAGTCCGTCGACCGGGCGTGAGGGATCGAGGACTACTGCCGCAACCACCACCGGGCCGGCCAGCGGACCGCGGCCGGCCTCGTCCACACCCGCGATGAGCGTGTTCTCGGCAAGAAGCATCACCTGAGGTCGTGCAGCTTGCCGAACACCCACGCCCGATAGGACTCGCGCAGCGCGGCATTCTTGCAGTCGAGATCGTGGCCGTCACAGCGATCGCGCAGCAAGGTGTTGGCTACGAAGAATGGGCCTCGCGGCAAGTCGGCCGCATCCAGCAGCAACGAGCCGAGGTAGGCGATGTCGAGAACCGGGTAATCCTCGCGCCGGAGCGGCATGTTGAATCCCTTCAGCATGTAGTAGGTGACGTATTGCGGGTCGGGCACCTGTGGAGGCACGGTTTTGGCGAGCACGTTGATCGCGCCGTCGAAGGAAGGTTGATGATCGCCGAAGTGCAGCAGCATCGCCGGCCGGTTGTCATGGCGCAGAATCGATTCCAGTTGCGTGATGGCCGCATCCGACATCGACAGACGTTGCAGATAATTGGTGAGGTTGAGATTCAACCAGTCGTCGAGCGCCACCTTGCCGGGCGCGAGTTTGCCGGGAAACAGTGGATGGTTGTACGGCGCGGGCAACTCGGCGAGCGGCGTCATGTGCGGACCGTGCTGGTGCAGGGTCAGCATGAACACGAATACCGGTCCGCCATGCGCCTTGGCTTTTTCGATCGCGAATACGCGCTGGAACGCATGGATGAGTTCAGCGTCGTTGGATTTCCAGCCGAGGCCGAGTTGTTCGCCGCCGTAAAACGCGTCGAAACCGTAATCGGCGTATGCGTCGCGGCCGTTCATGAAATCGCCGTCGGTCGGGTAGATACCGACCGTTCGATAGCCGTCTGCGTCGAGCAGGCGCGGCAAGGTGTAGCGAATGCGCGGCGCGAGGTTGAACGGCGCGTAGATGCCCGCTGGCCCGAACACGGTGTGCGGCAATCCGGAGAGGAACGCGAATTCGGAAGTCCACGTGCCACCGCCCCAGGTGTGTACGTTCATCCAACCGTGCGCGATGGTATTGGCGTCCGGCTGGAACATGCGGGCATCGCACAGTTTCGACGTACACGCGGTCACCATGCGCGGATCGAAGGTGCTTTCCTCCAGCACCGCGACGATGTCGGGTTGCCGGGAGGGCGGCGGTAAACTTGGCGCTCGCAGATCGTGCCAGTCGTCGCGCGTGGCGGTGGACATGTCGTAGAGTGGTGCGTGCGCGCGGGTACTTCGGATGGAAACCAGAAAATCGGAAATGAAGCTGCGGTCGTTCATCGCCCGCCACATGCCGCGGTCGTGCACGGCAGAGAATGGACCATGTGGGTTCATTACGACGACGACTGCGGCGATGGCAACCGCGACGCCCGCCACGCGCGCGATGCGCGTCGTCGCATGATGGGTTGGGCGCCTGTCGGATCTCCACAACACGATGAGCAACAATGGCACCGTAACGAGTGCCACGGCGATCGCCGCGAGGATGAAGGGGTAGTGCAGCAGTGTCTCGCCGATCTCGGCATTGAAGTAATAGAGGAGATCCGGCGCCAGCAATGGCGTCGAGAGATAGCGGAACTTGATGTTGGCGGCGATGACCAGAAGCAGCATGGGCACGCAACCTGCGACCACGCCGAATGCCGGGCGACCGCTGGCAGAAACACCAAAGACCACGAGAGCAGTGAGGATGCTGGCTGCGAACAGGCACTCGATGGTGGATTGTTCGGCGAACGGCCCGAAGCGCAGGGTTACCAGCAACACGGCAACCGCGAAGGCGATCGGCCAGCCGCGACGCCAGTGAAACGAAAAGAAGGATGGTTTCCTTGCGCCATTGGAGTGTGTCTGTTTCATTGCGGCGCCATCGTCATGACCGTTGCATGGTTGCTTCCGGCTGCACGATCATCCTGCCGATCACGCGTGCCGCCGTCGCCGCGGCGCCACCGCCGGTGTGCAGGGAAAGATGCATCCGTTCGAATTCGTGGATCAGTTCTTCGCGCTGTCCGGTTGAGCGGAACAGATTCACCACAGCGTCAGCGAGCTTTGCGGGCGTGCAGTCCGATTGCATCAATTCCGGTACCAGGGGGCGGCCCGCGAGGAGGTTGGGCAACGAGTAGGTGTCGGTCCTGAGCATACCGAAACCCTTGACGATGGCATAGGTGAGCGGCGCGATCCGGTAGGCCACCACCATCGGACGTTTTGCAAGCATGGCTTCCAATGCGGCGGTACCCGAGGCCAGCAATACCACGTCGGCTGCGGCCATGGCTTGATGCGCACAGCCTTCCAGCAATATGGGCCCTGCGTCACGGTTTCTCGGTTCCGTTTTCCCGATCAGCGTTTTCAATGCTTGCGCGCACCTCTCGTTGGCCGCCGGAATCACGACCTGCAATCCGGGGATTTCGGTAGCGACGCGTTGTGCTGCATCCAGAAAGATCGCGCCAAGCTTGTGGACTTCCGAGAGACGGCTGCCGGGCAGCACGGCGAGGACCTGCGCGTCTTGCGGCAGGCCCAGTTTGCGGCGTGCGCCCCCGCGATCACCGACCAGCGGAAAACGATCGGCCAGTGGATGCCCGACGAATTGCGCATTGCCGCCATGGCGCGCGTGAATGGCGGGTTCCATCGGGAACAGGCACAGCACACAGTCGGCCGATTGGCTGATCTTCCGCGCGCGTTTTTCGCGCCACGCCCAGATCGAGGGACTCACATAGTGCGCGGTCCGGATACCCGCGCGTTTCAGTTTTTTTTCAAGCCCCAGATTGAAATCGGGTGCATCGATGCCGATGAAAATATCGGGCTTCAGCTCGGTCACACGCTTCGCAAGCGACGCCCGCAGGCGCAGCAACCTCGGCAGGTGCCGCAATACTTCGGCGAGACCCATCACCGAGAGCGCCGATATGTCATGCCAGGCGTCGAACCCGGCTGCGCGCATGCGCGGACCGCCGACGCCCGCGAAACGGGCGTCCGGAAAACGCGTGCGCAAGGCCTCGATCAGATTCGCGCCCAGCTGGTCGCCCGAATCCTCACCGGCGACGAGCGCGAAGACGGGCGCGGGAACCCGGGAATTCTGACTCTGCGATGTGGTCGTCGGACGCTGCATGTCTGGATGATGCCACGGGCCAACAGTTACCGCCGCACGGATCGAGCACGGGCGGAAGTGGGCGTGCCATGTGTATTTTCACCACCAACCGAAAAACTCTCGCTTTCACCGAGCCTTCTGTCGTTATCGCACCAATGCCCGTTCGCTGCGCGCAATGAAGTCGCGAAATGCGCGTACGTCTTCGCTCGCCTCGGCTTGTTCAACGAGCGCCGCACGGGCCTCTTCCAGGGTCTTGTGCGACAGGTAGAGGGTGCGATAGGCACGCTTGATCGCCGAGATGCGCGCAGCATCGAAGCCGCGTCGCTTCAGACCTTCCGCATTCACGCCGCGCGGCACGGCGAACTGCCCAGCAACGTAAATGAAGGGTGGCACGTCGCGATTGATGGCCGAGTACATCGCCGCGAAGGCGTGCGCGCCGATCTTGCAGAACTGGTGTACGCCCGCGAAGCCGCCGAGAACCACGTGGTCGCCGATTTCGACATGACCGGCAACGGTGGCGTTATTGGCAAGGATGGTATGGCTGCCGACCGCGCAATCGTGGGCGATGTGCACATAGGCCATGACCCAGTTGTCGTCGCCGATCCGGGTCACGCCGCCGCCTTCGCGGGTGCCACGACTGACAGTCACGAACTCGCGGAAGGTATTGCCGTCTCCGATCACCAGTTCGGTGCGTTCGCCCGCGTATTTCTTGTCCTGCGGATCACCACCGATCGAGGCGTAGGCGCCGATGTGGTTTTTGTGGCCAATGCGCGTCGGACCCTTTATCAATGCATGTGCGCCAACCGCGCTGCCTGCGGCGATTTCGACCTCGGGACCGATGACCGTGTAAGGATCAACGGTGACATCGTCGGCAAGTTTGGCACTCGCATCGACGATCGCGGTCGGATGAACGTTTGGACAAACCGGATTCACCGGCTGCTTTCCGCGCACATCAGCTCGCAGGTTGCGGCATCCTTGCCGTCGACCACCGCTCGCGCAATGAAGATACCCATGCTGCGGATCATGCGTTTCAGTCGCACTTCCATGCGCAATTGATCGCCGGGCACCACGGGCCGGAGGAAGCGCGCGTTGTCGACCTTGGCGAGATAGAAGACCGAGCTGTCGTCGCGCGTGCGGGTGCCGGACAGTCCGATCAGCAAACCGGATGCCTGTGCAAGGGCTTCGACGATTAGCACGCCTGGCATCACCGGATGTCCGGGGAAGTGACCCTGGAAGAATGGTTCGTTGAGTGTGACGTTCTTGATCGCGACAATGCTTTTCCCGGGCGTTAATTCGATCACCCTGTCGACCAGCAGGAATGGATAACGGTGGGGCAGGATGGCCGCGATCCGTTCGGCATCGACCGGCAGGATTGCAGGGGGGGGAGTGTCGTTCATCAAGTGCGTTCCTTGTTCAAAGCTTCCAGTTGTTTCTCCAGTGCCGAAATGCGACGTGCCATCTTGTCGAGTTGACGCATGCGCGCGGCATTGCGACGCCAAGCGTGGTTTTCCTCGATCGGTGCGCCCGAAGAGTACACGCCGGGCGTGTGGATCGAGTGGGTCACCAGGCTCATCGCAGTGATGGTAACGCGATCGGCGACCTCGAGGTGTCCCAGCACACCCGCACTGCCTCCAATCAGGCAGTCACGGCCGATCTTCGCGCTGCCCGCGACAGCCGCACAGCCGGCCAGCGCGGTATGCGCGCCAATGTGCACGTTGTGGCCAATCTGGATTTGGTTGTCGAGGCGGACGTCCTCTTCCAGCACCGTGTCGTCGAGCGCACCACGATCGATGGTGGTGTTGGCGCCGATCTCGCAATCGTCGCCGATGCGCACGCCGCCGAGTTGCGGCACCTTGACCCAGCCATCTTCACCGCGTGCGATCCCGAAGCCATCGGCACCCAGCACCGCGCCGGAATGGATCAGGACTCGCTTGCCCAGTTGCACGCGGGTGACCAGAACGACATGGACGCCGAGGTGCGACTGCGCTCCGACATGACAATCGCGTCCAATCACACAATGGGCACCGAGTGCGACGCCGGCTTCGAGCGTGACGCCAGCTTCGATCACGCACCCCGGCCCCACGCTCGCCGAGGGGTCGATGCTCGCGTCGTTCGCGACCACTGCCGACGGATGTACGCCGGGTGCCGGAGCAGGGGTGTCGTCGAACAGTGCCGCGATGCGCGCGTACGCGAGGTAGGGATCTTTCGCTATCAGGACAGGCACGGAGCTCGCGTCGGCATGTTCGGCGCGCAGGACCACTACGCCGGCGCCAGTGGTGGTCAGGTCCGCGAGGTGCCGCGGGCTGGCGAGAAATGCGAGCCGGTCGCTGCTGGCACGCGCCAGTGGCGCGACACCGTGAATTCGCGCCGTGCCGTCGCCCCGCGCTTCCATGCCGAAGCGCTGCGCAAGTTCGTCGATGCGATAGCCGTCGGCTTGTCCCATTGGCCACTCCAAGCAATGAAGAAACTGCAGAATTCCTATGCGTGAATAGCCTGCGCGGCGAGAGTCGGGCAATTTTCGCACGCATCGCAGCTTGCCGGAGCCATCGGATCCGGCGCGTGTAGTGTATCGACTGCGAGCCACTTATCAGCCCCCTTGCATCGAGGGGGAATCCAAACAATCGCACCGTCGCGGTTTGGCGGGGATGGGAGGGGCTCAAGAACGCGGCCGTGTGTTCACACGGCGAGCGTTTTCTAAAACGTCCGGCCGAAATAGAACTGCAGCCTTTCCTCGAAGGGCCCGTCCCCCGGCTGGGTGCGGATTGGTTGGGCAAGGTTGATCACGATCGGGCCAACCGGCGCGATCCACTGCAGCGAGATGCCGACCGATGCACGCAGGGTCGAAGCGTTGAAGGCGCTGTAACTCGAATACACGTTGCCAACGTCCGTGAAAAGCGAAATGCGCGCCTTGTCGTTGTCCTTGAAGAAGGGCAGGATCAGTT
The DNA here is from genome assembly GCA_050737995.1 of Rhodanobacteraceae bacterium. Lineage (GTDB taxonomy): Bacteria > Pseudomonadota > Gammaproteobacteria > Xanthomonadales > Rhodanobacteraceae > 66-474. The sequence continues at coordinate 20,086 of JBOHYR010000122.1, read as the reverse complement.
CCGCGCTACCCAGCACCTTGAACGCACCTCCGACAGGCTGTGGCTGGTAGTAGTTGCCGCCGACGCAGTCCCCGTTGACGGCGATGGCGCTCGTGGCGGGCTTGCCGTCCGCATCGATCAGGCCGGAGCAGATGCGCGGCCCCAGAGTGTTGTCCTCGAACCCGCGCACGTCTTGCACGCCACCCGCGTAGAAGTTCTGGTAGAACGGGAACGACATGGTGCGGATGTTGCCTTCGCTGTCCGCGTACTGCACCGAGATGTCCTTGGACCCGTAGATGCTGCCGTAGCCGAGCGTGCCCGACAGATGCCCGACGAAGCCCAGCGGCAGCGGGAAGTAGTCGCTGGATTTCAGCGTCAATTTGTAATACGGAACCGTTGCGCCAGGCAGCGCGATTTCCGCGCTGATCTGCTGCAGGCCACCGCGGGTCGGCTTGAAGAACTTGTTGAGTGTGTCGTGAGAGTACGAGAGGGTGACTGGTGTGTTGTGGATGGTCAGGTTCCCGATTTTCGCCACCTGGTCGTAAAACACGGCAGGCGTGTAGCCCGCGACCAGCTCAAGCTTGGTCTTGCTGATGCCGATGCCGGCGTTGATGCTGTCCGTTTCGCTGATCGGGAAGCTAAGGTAGGACGAGAGCGAGTCGGTGTCAGAAAGGTACGAAGCGATGTTCTGCTCGGCCTGGTTGAGCTCGAGCACGCTGGCGCTATAACCGATTCCGATGCCGCTGTCGGTCAGGTATGGGTCGAAGAACGATACTTGATATTGCTTGAGGTACAGGCTCTTGGAGAATGTTGCCGAAACGTTGTCGCCAGTGCCCAGGAAGTTGTTGTTGGAGATCGAGGTGCTGAGGATGATCCCGGACACCTGCGAGTAACCGACGCCGAACTGGAACTGTCCGTTGGACTGTTCGGTGACCTTGACGTTGAGGTCGACCTCATCGGTGGTGCCGGGCACCTTGACGGTATCGATGTTGACGTCCTTGAAGTAGCCGAGACGCTGCAGGCGTACCTTGGAACGGTCGATCGCCGCCTGCGAATACCAGGCACCCTCGAATTGGCGCATTTCCCGACGCAAGATCTGGTCCTGGGTCTGGGTATTGCCCTTGAAATTGATCCTGCGCACGTACACGCGGGGGCCCGGCTCGACGAAGAATGTGAGGTCGACCGTGTGGTTTTTCTCGTCGACCTTGGGGATCGGCTGGACTTTCGCAAAGGCATAGCCGATGTTGGACAGCACGCTGGTGATCGCGTCGGAGGACAGCTCGATGCTGTGGCGGTCGAAGACTTCGCCCGGCTTGATGCGAAGCACCTTGCGCAGCGCTGCTTCAGGCAGGATCAGCGTGCCGAGCAGATGGATCTCGGAAATCTTGTAGATATCGCCTTCGTGGATGCCGGCGGCGATGTAGATATTGCGCTTGTTCGGGCTGATCGTGACCTGCGCCGAATCGATGTTGAAGTCAGCGTAACCGCGGTCGAGGTAATACGAGGCCAACTTGGTGAGATCGCCCGAGAGTTTTTCGCGCGAATACTGGTCGTTGTTCGAGTACCATGATGTCCAGTCGGGCGTGCTGGACTCCCAGTCGCTGCGGATCTCGCGGTCGGTGAAACCGTGATTGCCGATGATGTTGATTTCCTGGATCTTCGCCGCCTTGCCCTCGTGGATTTCGATGTCGATCGCAACGCGGTTGCGGTCGAGCCGGGTGACGTGCGGCTCAACGGTGACGTTGTACTTGCCGCGGTCGTTGTACTGCGCGACCAACTGTTCGCGGACCTGGTCCAGGGTGAGGCGATCGAAGGTCTGACCCTCGGCGAGACCCGCCGACTTCAGGCCTTTCAGCAGCTGGTCGGTCTTGATGTCCTTGTTGCCGCGCACCTTGATGCTGGCAATCGATGGGCGCTCGGTCACCTTCACGATAAGGATGTCGCCCTGGCGCTCCAGCTCGACGTCGTTGAAGAAACCCGTCTTGAACAATGCCCGTATGGATTTTTGCGCGGCGGTGTCATCCATGGTCTGCCCAGGCTGGACCGGCAGATAGCTCAATACCGTGCCGGCCGCGATGCGCTGCAGACCTTCGATACGAATGTCCTTGACGGTGAAAGGTTGGAACGCATACGCCGCCACCGGTGCGGAGAGGGCAGCGAACAGGATCAGTGCGGCGACTCGCTTCATCGTCGGTTCCAGAACTTAGGGATTGCCACGCAAACCGCGCATCGTACAGGTGCGATCGCGCACGGGAAAGCAGCAGATGTCAGATTTCACCTGGGGATGGCCCTTGATTTCGGGCCGGACAGGCGCTCGGTTGCCTCATGAAAGCACCCGCAGGATGTCATTGTAGAAGGCCAGCCCCATCAGCATCACCAGCAGGGCCATTCCCATGTACTGGCCAGCGACCATGGCGCCCTCCGACAGCGGGCTGCCCTTGACCAGTTCGATGAGGTAATACAGCAGGTGCCCGCCGTCCATGATCGGGATCGGCAGCAGGTTCATGATGCCGAGGCTGAGCGAGATGATGCCGAGGAAGTACAGGAACCACGCCGGGCCCATTTCGGCCGACGTCTGCGCGTACTGCGCAATGGAAATGGGCCCCGAAAGGTTCGACAGCGACGCCGAGCCGGTCAGCATGTGCCCGAGCATCTTCATGGTGGTTGCGGTCAGATTCCACAGCTGTCCGAAGGCAGCCGGAACCGCTTCGAGCGGACCTCGCCGCATCAGCGTGTCGTACTGGACGGTCACGATTTTGGCGTAGATGCCCATCGCCCATGTCTTGGTGCCATCCGGTTCGGCGGTCAAGCGTGGCTGCAGGCTTACGGCGATCCGTTTGCCATCACGCTCGATGGAGAGCGCAAGCCGGCGATCGGGGCCTGCATCCTTTCGGGTCGCTTCGATCAACTGGCTCCAGTCACCGATCGGAGTCCCGTCGATGCTTACAATGCGGTCGCCCGGGCGGAGTCCCGCCGCGTGCGCGGCGCTGTCCGGAATAATTTTGCCTATGACCGGAGGCAGGCTGCGCTGCAACGGCATCATGCCCGTCTGCGTGATGATGGCTTGGTCGCCGGGGTGGGGCGGCAGCTTGTCGAAGCGCAACAGGTGGGTTTGCACCGCGCCAGAAGGCGTGCGCACGGTCAACGGCGTGGGTTGGCGCGCCTGCCCGGCGTTGGCCAGCGCGAGGCCCAGATCGGTCCAGTTGGAAATGGTTTGGCCGTCGACGCTCAGAACCCGGTCGCCGCGCTGGATGCCAGCTTGCGCGGCGAGGTGGCTGACATCGCCGACAAGCGGCAGGAAGTCGGGCTTGCCGATTACCAGCATCGCCCAGAACGCGGCAACCGCGAAGATCAGGTTGAAACCCGGCCCCGCCAGCACGATCAGGATGCGCTGCCAGATCGGTTTGCCGGTGAATTCGCGCGGACGGTCCTCCGGCGGCACGTCGCCTTCGCGCACGTCCAGCATCTTCACGTAACCGCCCAGCGGAATCCATGCCACGCAGTACTCGGTACCGTCCTTGCCATACCACGACTTGATGGATTTGCCGAAGCCCACCGAGAAGCGCAAGACCTTGACACCGCATCGGCGCGCGACCCAGAAGTGCCCGAACTCGTGGAAGGTCACCAGAATGCCGAGGGTGACGATCAGCCACCAGGCGGAACCCAGGATGTTGAGTAAGTCGCTCATGCGTGTGCGGTTGAGTGTGTGTTGGGCTTCATCATAAATCAGTCAGCCTGACAGGCTGGTATATCGCATCCTGGCGCATGGGTCCATGGACCGCGTGAATGACCGTCGGTTCCATCACAAGGCAGGCGGGGGCCTCACAATCCCAACAGAAACTTGCCCAATACAAAGATCGGCAGCGCCGCAACGATCGAATCCATGCGGTCGAAGACGCCGCCATGGCCTGGGAACAATGCACCGGAGTCTTTCACCCCGGCATGGCGTTTGACCAGACTTTCAAACAAGTCGCCGACGACCGAGAACAGCACGGTCAGCAACGCCAGTGCGATGACCGCCGCCAGGCGGGTCGTTGGCACGTGCAGCGCTATGCCGCCGACAAGGCCCACGATTCCCGAGCACACCAGCGCGCCGTAGACGCCTTCGCGCGTCTTGCCGGGGCTGATCGTCGGCGCCAGCTTGTTGCGGCCCCAGCGTCTGCCTGCCGTGTAGGCGCCGATGTCGGCCGCCACCACGATGCAGACGAAGAACAACACCCACCAGTGGCCGTGACCTGTATGAGGTTTGGCCAGGTCGCCGTGCATTATCACGACCGCGCACCAGGCGGGGACGACCACGAAAGCACCGGCTATCAGCTTGAGGACGGTGTGTCCGCGCGTTGGTTTCGCGGCGATGCGGCTGCGGGTGAGCCAGACCAGCGCCAGCAGCCACCACAGCAACCCGGCCAGCACCGGCAGCCACCACCAGGGTGACTTGCAGACGCGCCAGAGCAGGGCGAACAAGATCAAGTAACCGAGCAACGAACCCAGCCGCAAAGGGTAACCGTGCACGCCCGCCATTCGGGTCCATTCCCACATCCCGAGCAGGAAGATCAGCCCGAGCAGGGTCGCGAACACCGAAGCCTTGGTCAGGAAGATCAGCGCGATGATCAGCGTCGCAAGGACGATGGCGGTGATGATGCGCTGTCTCAGCATGGACGGCGGTCAGCTCGCACGGGCAGTCGGGGCGGGCGGCGCGCAACCGAAACGCCGCTCGCGGTGCGAGTAATTGTCGAGGGCGCGGTCGAGTTCGGTGGCATCCATATCGGGCCACAGGGTATCGGTGAAGTAGAGCTCGGTATAGGCGAGCTGCCAGAGCAGGAAGTTGCTGATGCGGTGATCGCCGCCGGTGCGGATGAAAAGGTCGGGTGGCGGCACGTCGGCGAGGCAGAAGTAATCACCCAGCGTGCGCTCATCGATGGCTGCGGAATCCATTTCGCCATTCGCCACGGCTTCGGCAACACGACGGGCCGCCTGAGTAATGTCCCAGCGGCCGCCGTAGCTGACGCAGACGTTGAGGGTCAACCGGTTGTTTCCCGCAGTACGTATGGTCGCGGCCTGCATGCGGGTGCGGATGGCGTCGGAAAACGCGGACAACTCGCCGACGAAGCGCACCCGTACCTCGTTCTTGTGCAACTCGTCCACCTCTTTGTCGAGCGCCTTCAGGAACAGGTCCATCAACGCGCCGACCTCGGTGTCAGGGCGTTTCCAGTTTTCCGAAGAAAACGCAAACAGGGTCAGTACGCCGACGCCGTTGCGCAGGCAATAATCGACGACTGCGCGGACCGCCTTCTGGCCGGCGCGATGACCGAAGCTGCGCGGTTGCGCGCGCCGCCGCGCCCAGCGACCGTTGCCGTCCATCACGATGGCAACGTGATGTGGGGTATTCGCGCGGGCGGCTTTTTTGTGGGAAACAACTTTGCGGGTCGTCATCCAGCCAGCCCCCGCCATGTATCCTTCCCCATCGTTGATTTCCGCATGTCGCGCACGCTAAGGCCCCTTTGCGGGATTGGCCCGCGAACCGCTCTGCCGGTTGGTTATGGTGATCAGAGCGCCAGCAATTCCTGTTCCTTGGCCTGCACCGCCGTGTCGACCTCCTTGGTGAACCGGTCCGTGATCGACTGCACCTCGTCCTGCGTCCGGCGGTCGTCGTCCTCGCTGATCTGTTTGTCCTTGAGGAGATTCTTGATCTGCTGCAGCGCGTCACGGCGAATGTTGCGCACTGCGATCTTGGCGTTTTCGCCCTCATGGCCGACGTGCTTGGCCAGCTCCTTGCGGCGCTCCTCGGTGAGTGGCGGCATGTTGAGGCGGATCACTGTTCCAGCAGTAGTGGGCGTCACCCCGAGATCGGATGCCATGATCGCCTTCTCGACCGCCGCGACCAGCTGCTTCTCGTAAGGCGTGATCGTCAACGAGCGCGCGTCGGTTACCGCCACCGTCGCGACCTGGTTGATCGGCACCTCGGAACCGTAATAGGGCACCTTGATGCCTTCCACCAGCGCGGTGCTGGCGCGGCCGGTGCGCAGGTGCGACAGTTCATGGCGCAGCGCCTCGACGCTCTTGCCCATGCGGGTCTGGATATCCTGTTTTATGTCGTCGAGCATCACAAGCCCCGCCTGAAAAGTATGATCGGAAAGTATAGCCGCGGGTCGCCCGCAAGGCAGGCTCCGGGAACGGGTGGTTCGCAAGCGCGCAACGCCCAACTCTTGTCAGGTATCCGCGACCAGGGTGCCGATGGATTCGCCCCGGAGAATCCGCATCAGATTGCCGGGGCGGGTCATGTCGTAGATCCGCAGCGGCAGGCCATGGTCTCGGCACAGCGCGATCGCGGCGGTGTCCATCACCTTGAGGTTGCGTGCAATCACTTCCTCGTAGCTGACGTGTTCGAAGCGCCTCGCGTCTTTCTTCTTCTTGGGGTCGGCGTTGTACACACCATCGACCTTGGTCGCCTTCAGCAGCAGGCCGGCACCGACTTCGATCGCCCGCAGCGCGGCGGCCGAATCGGTGGTGAAGAACGGATTGCCGGTGCCTCCCGCAAACAGCACGATGCGGCCTTTTTCCAAGTGCCGGATCGCGCGGCGGCGGATGAAATCCTCGCACACATCGTGGATCTGGATCGCGCTCATCACCCGCGCGAAACCGTGGCGCTTTTCCAGTGCGTCCTGCATCGCCAGCGCGTTCATCACCGTCGCCAGCATGCCCATGTGGTCGCCGGTAACGCGGTCCATGCCGGCCTCGGCCAATCCTGCGCCACGAAAAATGTTGCCGCCGCCGATCACCACGCCCACTTCGACACCGGCCTTGCGTGCCTCCAGGATTTCGTCGGCGATCCGCCCGATGACTTCGGGGTCGATGCCGTAGTCGGCAGATCCCATCAGGGCCTCGCCGGAGAGTTTCAGCAGGATGCGCTGGTACTTCGGCTTGGCGGCCATGCACGAATCTCCGGTGGGGTGGGCGCGCAGATTGTACCGGCGGACGCCCGGGCGCGGGTCACCAAACCGAGCGCGAAGATCATTCGCCGCCGTTTTAATCGTCCATCCCTGGACCAGGATTGGTTCATGACGATGGCCGAGTCGAAAGGGGCAACCCCAACTTTGCAAGCAACTGGTTGAAGCGTGGATCGGCGTGCAAGCCGCACAGCAGCGGATCGTATTTGATGGCGACCAGGCTGGAATCGTGCTGTACAACTGCCCGCTCCAGCCATGCAAAAGCTTGATCGGGGTTGTTGGACCAAGCGTATGCCGTGGCGATCGCGTACGCACGGTCCTGCGCATGCTTGGCGATAAACTGTTCCAATGCGAGCTTCGAACTTACGGGGCGGCCCAGGTCATGTTCAGCCATCGCCGCGCCAGTCGGCCGGCCCAGTTTTGCGAAGATAGTTTGCGCGGTGGTGGCATCGCCCTGCAGCAAGGACAGCGTCCCAAGATATGACGCCGCGTCCTCGAATTCGGGATCGATGGCCAGTACCCGGCGCATCGCGCGCCGTGCACCTGCATAGTCGCCTTGAGCGGCTTGGACCCGTCCCAACCAGTACCAGATGGGTGGGAACAACGGATCTTCATCAATGCCATTACTGAAAGCCGCACTTGCTTCCTGCAGGCGCCCAAGCGTTGCCAGCAAGTAACCGTAGCGCAGTTGGTTCCTGGCATCTTTCGGATCCAGACGCAACGCTTCCTGCAAGTCCGCCAGCGCGCCATTCCAATTCCAGTCATTGACGGCACGCAGATAGCCACGCGCGGCGTACGCATCACCGAGTTGGGGATCCAGTGCCACCGCCCGCTCGGCGGCGACCCTGGCACGTCGGTGCGCAACTGCAACCTCTACCGGGTTCGGATTGTCTTCGACGGCAAAGCTTTCCGCCATGGCCAATCCCGCATATGCCTGCGCATAATCGGGATCCATCGCGATCGCCTGACGGAAGGCATCTACTGCTGTGGCAAAGCCCGCATACTTGTTGTGAATCAGCAATTGCAGCCCGAACAGGTAATGATCGTAGGTATCGAAATTTGGGACATGGTGTTTGGTAATCAGGTGCAGGCTGCCGGGAAGCGTTACCTTCAAGGAGTCCGCGACGCCTTGAGCGATCTCTGATTGCACCTCGAATATGTCCTTGAGCTCGCGGTCGTAGGTTTGGGCCCACAACTCCCGACCGTCCATCGCGTTGACCAGTTCGACGACGATGCGAACGCGTCGACCCTCGCGGCGCACCGTTCCTTCCAGCAGGGTCGCGACGCCGAGCTTCGCGCCGATCGACTTGCTGGATTCGTCGCTGTGCCTGAAGCGGAACGAGGAACTGCGGCCGATCACTTTCAGGTTGGGTATTTGGGCCAGTGCGGCAATCAGCTCTTCGGATAGTCCGTCGGAAAAATATTCGTTGCCCGGATTGCCGCTTTCGTTGATCAGTGGCAGCACGGCGATGGACCTTTCGGGTGCGGCATCGACGTCCCGGTGCAAGATCAGCTTGTCTGCGAGCAGAATTACCACTGCCAGCGTCAGCACCACGATGATCCCGAGGTCGAGCTTACGGCCCGTCTGGCGCGCAATGGACGCGTCTGGCGAAACCTCGCTTTCGCGTTGAATGCCTTGCGGCGTCCATTCGTAGAACCACGCTAAAGCCGTCGCGAACGGAAAGCCCACGACTGCCGCAACGACGACCCATCTCACGACCCATTCGGGGACATGGAAGAATGGGAAAACCTGGGTTGCCACTTGCACCAGCAGCCACGCCATCGCTGAGTAGAACGCAGCGGCGCGAAGCACATTTCGGCGTTTGAGTTCGGCGTAGAAAGACATTGTGCCAACCTCGCCTGGCCACTTGGCAAAAGCGGAAAGCCGCCGTCAGTTGCGTCACGGGGATCGCCTGCGGGCGCCGCAAAGCCGGCAATTGGCATGCCGTTGCCGGAGGGTGAGCATACCCCGAATCCAGGCTTGAGAAACGAAAGGCCGCGATCGCTCGCGGCCTTTGGTCGAACGTAAGGTTGCTGGATTCCGTGACCGGGAAGCATCGTTCCCGTAATCGGACATGGGACTACTGCAACCCTGCCTGCTTCATCACTTCAGCGTGGAAGTCCTCTTCTCTTTTTTCAATGCCTTCGCCGACAGCGATACGGTGGAAGCCAACTACCTTGGCCTTGGCCTTCGACACCGCATCACCAACGGTGATGTTGGTGTCGAGCACGAACGGCTGACCGGTAAGCGAAATTTCGGCGAGGGTCTTTCGAATCTTGCCCGCGATCATCTTTTCCTGGATCTCGGCCGGCTTGGCCTTGTCCTTTTCGCTCATTTGCGCCAGCGAAATTTCCTTTTCCTTGGCAACGAACTCGGCCGGAACCTGGTCCGGTGAAACGTACTGGGGGCTCATCGCGGCGATATGCATCGCGAGGCCACGCGCGAGTTCCGCGTCGCCGCCTTCCATTGCTACCAGCACGCCGATGCGGCCGCCATGCACGTAGGCACCCAGGTTGGCCGCGTTGTCGATGCGCACGAGCCGGCGTACCTGCACGTTCTCGCCGACCTTGGCGACCAGCCACTGGCGGCCTTCCTCGACGGTGGGACCGTAGGATGTCTTGGCCGACCTCAATGATTCGGCGTCCGCTGCGCCGCTATCCAGCGCGGTCTGCGCAGCTTCCTCCGCGAACTTGATGAAGTTCTCGTCCTTGGCGACGAAGTCGGTCTCGGAATTGATTTCGACCAGCACGCCGCTGTCGCCGGACTGGGCCAGGACGATGCGCCCTTCGGCGGCGACACGACCGGCCTTCTTGTCGGCCTTGGCGAGGCCCTGCTTGCGCAACCATTCGACGGCGGTGTCGATGTCGCCATCGTTCTGGGTCAGGGCTTTCTTGCATTCCATCATGCCGGCGCCGGAGCGCTCGCGCAGTTCCTTGACCATCGCGGCGGTGATTTGCATGGTGATTCCTCTTTCCTGAATGCGTACGGCCGTCATGCGACGGCCGAAACGTGGATATGGGGACGTTTCGCGATCAGGCAACAGTGGCCGGATCCGGAAACGGCACTGCGCGGCATTCCGCAGGCCGCACAGCAAGACGATTACTTGGCGGCGTCTTCGTCGGCAGCCTCGTTCTCTGCGACCTCGGCTTCGGCGCGCCCGAGACCGGCCTCGTCCTTCTCGTTGTCTGGCGATGGTGCGTCTTCCTTCGCCTTGACGGGCGCGGCGGCCTGCTTCGGCGCGGGGTTGCGCGCAGTGCGCTTCGACGCGGGCTTGCCGCGTTCGTCACCCTTGCCGGAGGACGGAACCGGATTGCCTTCGGCGTCGAGTTCGACGAACTCGCTGTCGTCACCGCGGGCCTGGATCGGCGCGGCAGCCTTGCCTTCCAGTACCGCGTCGGCGGCAGCGCGCGCATACAACTGCACCGCACGAATCGCGTCGTCGTTGCCGGGGATGGCATACTCGACCAAGTTCGGGTCGTAGTTGGTGTCCACTACCGCAACCACCGGGATGCCGAGTTTCCTGGCTTCCAGCACAGCGATGTTTTCGTGACCGATGTCGATCACGAACAGCGCGTCGGGCAGGTTCTTCATGTCCTTGATGCCGCCCAGAGACCTCAGGAGCTTGTCGCGTTCACGGCGCAGCGCGAGTACTTCACGCTTGACCAGCTTGTCGAAGGTGCCGTCGGTTTCTGCGGATTCCAGTTCCTTCAGGCGCGCGACCGACTGCTTAACGGTGCGGAAGTTGGTCAACATGCCGCCCAGCCAGCGGGCGTTGACGTAGGGCATGCCGCAGCGCTGGGCTTCCTCGCCGATCGCTTCGCGCGCCGAGCGCTTGGTGCCGACGAACAGCACTGTGCGGCGCTTCTGCGCCAGGCCGGACAGGTAGTTCATCGCGTCGGTGAATTTCGGCACCGTCGCTTCGAGGTTGATGATGTGGATCTTGCCGCGGGCGCCGAAGATGTAGGGCGCCATCTTCGGATTCCAGTAGCGCGTCTGGTGGCCGAAATGCACGCCGGCTTCCAGCATCTGGCGCATGGTGACTTGGGGCATGGTTTGTGGCTCCGGGTGTGGAACCCTTTTCGCTTTGCGCAGGATCCGCACGACAATGGCGGGGTCGCTGCATGCTCTTCGCGATCGAGATTCCGGGGTTGGGCTTCCGCAGACCTCGCGGCAACGACCCTCATCAGAGGGACCCCGGTGCCGGTTTGTGGCCTGCGTGTGTATTCGCCGGTGACGCCCGGCGTGGGCGGCCTTGGCCGTGGCCAAGCCCTGCAATTCTACAGACAGGCTGCGATGCGGGCAAGCGAAATCGGGCCGTGGCTGCAGGCCGGGCCGGAATGAGGGATAATTGCAGACCATGCCTGTTATGCCCAAGACCCCCGAAGAGATCGAGTCGATGCGTGTTGCCGGCCGCCTTGCGGCGGAGGTGCTGGCGTTGATGAACGAACACGTCAAGCCCGGCGTGACTACCGAAGAACTCGACCAGATCGCCTATCACCACATCGTCGACGTCCAACACGCCATCCCGGCCAATGTCGGTTACCGCGGCTTCCCCAAGACCCTGTGCACGTCGGTCAACCACGTGATTTGTCACGGCATTCCCAGCCCCGGGAAGGTCCTGAAGGATGGTGACATAGTCAACATCGACGTCACCGTGATCAAGGATGGTTGGCATGGCGACACCAGTCGGATGTATTTCGTGGGCACTCCTTCGATACTTGCGAAAAGGCTGGTCGATACCACCTACGAAGCCATGATGAACGGGATCGGGCAGGTGCGGCCGGGTGCGACGCTGGGCGACATCGGCCACGCGATCCAGATGCACGCAGAGCATGCGGGCTATTCAGTCGTGCGCGAATACTGCGGACACGGCATTGGCCGCATCTACCATGACGATCCGCAGGTGCTGCATTACGGCCACGTCGGCGAGGGGATGCGTCTGGAGAAGGGGATGACCTTCACGGTCGAGCCGATGGTCAACGCGGGCAAGCGCCACACTCGCGCGTTGCCGGATGGCTGGACCGTGGTCACCAAGGACCATTCGTTGTCGGCGCAGTGGGAGCACACGATCGTGGTGACCGACGACGGGTTCGAGATCCTGACGCCTTGGCCGGATGCCTGAGAAGTTGTGATTCGTGGTCAGCCAGGCCGGCACCGTCAGAAAACGCATTCCGCCCGCCCGCTTCGATCAATCGCATTGATGTAGTGTGGCCGTAGCCGAGAACGTCGGCCTGCGCTGGAACCGCATGGTGCCGAATCCCGAACCTCCAATGTCAAGTTCTGTCCCGACGCCGCGGCTGCCCGCAGCACTGCCGCGAGCCGGCGTATCGCGCGATGCGCGGGCGGCGCTTCGTCAGTTGTTCGACGATCATGCGCGTGCGCTGGCCATGGCATTTCGGGAGGGTGCCGATGCCGCGGTGCTTGCACGCAAGCGCGCCCATGTGGTCGACATGGTGTGTGTGCACGCATGGTCGGCTTACGCGGGCGAAACCGACGCGGCCGCATTGTTCGCGGTGGGGGGGTTCGGGCACGGGTTGCTGTTTCCGTATTCCGATGTCGACCTGCTTGTATTGCACGTCCCCGATCCGGACGTAGCCCTTGTCCGTGCTCTCGAGGCGTTTTTTACTTGCCTGTGGGACATCGGCCTGAAGCCCGGGCAGGCCGTTCGGACGCTGGCGCAGTGCCGGGAACTCGCGGCGGCGGACGTCGGCGTGTTCACCAGTCTGCTGGATGCGCGCCGGCTGTCCGGTTCGGAACGATTCGAGATGGATTTGCGAGCAATAATCGCCGACGCTTTGCTGTGGCCCCCAGACGACTATCTCGCGGCCAAGCTGGCAGAGCGGGCGCAGCGTCACGCGCGCTACGACGACACCACCCACAACCTCGAACCGGATCTGAAGGACGGCCCCGGCGGCTTGCGAAACCTCGACCTGATCCGCTGGCTAGGTAAACGGCTGGTTGGTGTGGACGATCTCGATGGGCTGGTGCGCGCGAATCTGCTCGAGGCGAGCGAGCGCGACGCGTTACGCGACGCACGCACTGTGCTGCGCCGCGATCGCTTCGGGTTGCACCTGGAAGCCGACCGCGCCGAGGAACGGCTGCTGTTCGACTGGCAGCGCGCTCTCTCGATCCGGCTTGGCTACCAGGACGTCAACACGGTCGGCAACGATGCGATCGAGCGTTTCATGCAGGATTACTTTCGAGCTGCGGGCACCACCGAACGACTGCTGGTGCAACTGCTGGAACGTCTTCAGGAACACCTTCATCCATTGCCGCCGCCGCGCCACCTCGACGCGAACTTCGTGTTGCGCGGAAGCCGCATCGAACTGCGCAACCCGGACTGGCTGTTGCGTGTTCCCGAGGGGCTGATCGAGGTATTCGTCAATCGCTTCGACGTCGAAGGATGCACCGGGATTACCGCCGCCACCATGCGGGCGGTCGAACACGCGCTGGTCGCGCACGGCACGTCGTTGTCGCGGAACCCGGAACTGCTTGCGGCGTTCCTGGTGCTTCTCCGCCGTGGCGCGGACGCGGTGCGCGTGCTGGATGCGCTGAACCGGCACGGGATACTGGCCGTGATCCTGCCGCCGTTCGCGCGTGTCGTGGGTCGCATGCAATACGACCTGTTCCACGTCTACACGGTCGACGAACACACCCTGCGCGTGCTGCGCAACATTGCCCGCTACGCCTTGCCGGAAACGCGTACGGCGCTGCCGCTGGCGTGTGAAGCCTTCGCGCGCGTGGCCAAACCCGAACTGCTGTTGCTGGCGGGGCTCTTCCACGACATCGCGAAAGGCCGTGGCGGCGACCATTCGAAGCTCGGCGAGACCGAAGCGCGTGCGTTCTGTCGCAGTCTCGGTTTGGGTGAGGACGATACCGAGGAAGTGGCGTGGCTGGTGCGCTGGCACCTGATGATGAGCGTCACCGCGCAGCGCCAGGACACCGCCGATCCGGAGGTTGTGCATCGCTTTGCCGTGCAAGTCGGCGACTGGGATCGGCTGGATCTTCTGTACTTGCTGACAATCGCCGACATCGCCGGCACCAACCCGAAGTTGTGGAATTCCTGGAAGGACCGTTTGCTGGCGGATTTGTATGTCGCCGCACGTTACGTTCTGCGGCGAGATCTCGAGCGGCCCGCGCGTGCCGAAGTACGGGTGGGTGAGGCGCGAGAACGCACCTTGGCGTTGCTCGCGGAGCGCGGTCTCGATGGCGTGGCATCGAGTGTGGCGTTGAGCCGGTTCCCCGACACCGCGTTGTTGCGCCAACGGCCGGATTCGCTTGCGTGGCAGGTGACGGCGTTGCTGGAAGCACCTGATGCGCAGACGGTTGTTGCGGTGCGGCCTCCCGACGTCCGCGGTGGCACCGAAGTGTTCGTGTGCACGCCCGATCGCGATGGTGTGTTCGCCGCGGTGGCGGCAACACTCGATCGATTGCGACTCGACGTCGTGGCGGCACGTGTGATGGCATCCCAGGATGGGCGCGCGCTGGACACTCTCATGGTCTTGGAAGCGGGTACACAGCTGCCGGTACCGGTCGAGCGGGCGGCCGGATTGCGCGACGCGTTGCAGCGTGCGCTGGGCATGGCAATATTGCGTACCCAGCCTGCGCGCCGGGGTCTCACGCGTCGCCTGCGTCATTTCCAGCGCCCGCCACTCATCGACTTTCATGGTGGCGATGGCCAGCCTTTGACCCGTCTGGCGTTGGTTTGCAGCGATCGGCCAGGTTTGCTTGTCGCGATCGCGCAGGCGTTCCTGGACGTCGGCGTGCGTGTGCACGATGCTCGCATCGCGACGTTCGGAGATCAGGTCGAGGACTTTTTCGAGCTCAGTGACCGGCATGATGCGCCGCTCGACGCCGCGCTGCAGGCAGCATTGCGCGAAGCGTTGCAGCGGCGGCTCGCGCCCGGCAGCATGGCGGCCGATCAGGAGACGCAACATGCATGAATTGCAGGGATCCGTCGACGCGGCGTGGAAACAACGCGCAAGTCTGCAGGGCTCGGCCGCGCGCGCGCTGTGGCGGACACTGGACACGGTCCTGAACGCGCTCGAGACAGGCGAATTGCGTGTGGCCGAACCGGACGAGCAGGGGGGCTGGACTGTGCACGCGTGGATCAAGCGCGCGATTCTCCTGTATTTCCGCGCGCATGATGTCCGGGTGATGGGTGGCGGCCCGATGCTCGCGTTCGACAAGGTGCCGTTGCGCTTTGCCGCAGCCAGCGCTTTCGCCAACATAGGCGCGCGCATCGTGCCCGGCGCGCTGGTGCGGCGTGGCGCGTTCATCGGGCGCGATGCGGTGCTCATGCCGAGTTACATCAACATTGGTGCTTATGTCAGCGCCGGTACGATGGTCGATACGTGGGCAACGGTTGGCTCCTGCGCGCAGATTGGAGCACGCGTGCATCTTTCCGGTGGTGTCGGCATCGGTGGAGTGCTCGAACCGCTGCAGGCCAATCCGACTATCATCGAGGACGACTGCTTCATCGGTGCGCGGTCGGAGGTCGTGGAAGGCGTGGTGGTCGAACATGGCAGCGTGCTGGGGATGGGCGTGTTTCTCGGTCAGTCCACGCGCATCTACGACCGCGAGACCAGGACTGTTTCATACGGACGGGTGCCCGCCGGCAGCGTGGTAGTTGCGGGGACGTTGCCCGCGGCGGACGGTTCGCACAGCCTGTACGCGGCCGTTATCGTCAAGCGCGTTGACGAGAAGACCCGCGCCAAGACATCCATCAATGAACTCTTGCGGATGTAGTGGGCAGCCTGTCGGCGATTGTTGCAGGCGGCCCCGCACCTGTACTGGAAATATTCATTCATGTCAGCAATCACTCTGTATGGCCTCCCTGCCTGCGACACCTGTCGCAAGGCGCGCAAGTGGCTGGACCGGTTCGGGCTTGCGTACACCTTCATCGATTACCGTGCGAATCCGATTCCGGCCGCCACGTTGAAGGACTGGGCGAAACAGCTCGGCGGATGGGAGGGGCTGGTCAACAAGTCCTCGACGACTTGGCGGAATCTTTTACCGCAACGCAAAAATCCGGCAAGCGATCCCGAATGGACGCTGCTGCTCAAGGAATATCCCGCACTGATCCGTCGGCCCGTCGTATTGCGTGAAGTGGCAAGCGTCAGTGTCGGCTTCAGCGACAATGGGTTCAAGAAACTATTTGGTCGATGACGTTGCGATGACTGATCCGCGCGGCCGCCGCTATCTCAAAAACCTTCGCGTCGAGCGCGACAACGAGGCGTTGTACGCGCGCCTTGCTGCGGTCGCTTCGGACGCTCGGCTCGCGCGAGCATACCTGCGCATCGCCGCGGGCGAGCGCAACAATGCCGAGTTCTGGGAGGCGCGATTGCGCGAAGTCGGGGCGGATATCCCGCCGCCGAACCCACGTCTGCGGGTGCGCGTGCTCGGTGCACTCGCAAAGACATTCGGTACCGGTTTCGTGATGCCGACCGTGGTGCGGCTGGAACATGCCGACCATCTGGACACGCCGGTCGATCGTGCCGGCCATCGCGATCATTTCGTGCCCGCCGACACACGCCCCGCGAGGGCACACCGTCATCGCGCGGGCGGCGGCAACACCTTGCGTGCGTCGGTGCTGGGCGCCAACGACGGATTGGTGTCCAACGTCAGCCTCGTGATGGGCATGGCCGGCGCGAACACCGGCAACCATGCCGTGCTACTGGCCGGGCTTGCGGGTCTGGTGGCCGGCGCGTGTTCGATGGCACTGGGCGAGTGGTTGTCGGTCAACAGCTCGCGCGAGTTCTACCAGGCCCAGATCACAGAGCGTGCTGAGCGGCTGGCGGTGGCGCCTGAGGAGGGCGTTCGCCACATCGCGGGCATTTACCGTGACAAGGGCCTCGGCCGCGCCAAGGCCGAGCACCTTGCCGAACATCTCGCAGAAACGCCCCGCACGGCACTCGATACGATGGTGCGCGAGGATCTGGGCGTCGATCCATCCGAGCTGGGTGGCTCGGCGTGGAGTGCGGCGGTGTCGTCGTTCTGCTTTTTTGGATTCGGTGCGATCTTTCCGGTGGCGCCGTACTTCGCTTTGGGCGGCCATATCGCGATGTTTGCCAGCATGGGCACCACTTTTGTCGGCCTGTGTCTGATCGCAGTCGGCACGTCGTTGTTCACGGGCCGCAATCTGGCGTTTTCCATCGTGCGACAGTTCGTCATCACGGCAGTGGCGGCTGCAATCACATTCGGCGTAGGTCATCTTCTCGGCGCTGTCATTCGCGGCTGAGGCGGCCGTTGCTATTCTGTGAAGCGTTACCTGTCATGCGAGCCCTGCGCCATGTCCGAAGTCACAGACCTTGCTTGTGAACTTGTCCGCCGCCGTTCGGTTACACCCAACGATGCAGGTTGTCAGGTATCCATTGCCAAACGTCTGCAACGCGCCGGATTCCTTTGCGAACATCTGCGCCACGGCGAGGTCGACAACCTTTGGGCGACCCATGGCGACGGCGACCCGATGCTGGTATTCCTCGGCCACACCGATGTGGTGCCGAGCGGCCCGGAAACCGACTGGACGTCGCCGCCGTTCGAGCCGATCCTCCGCGACGGACGTCTGTACGGCCGTGGTGCGGCGGACATGAAATCCGGCGTCGCAGCGATGACGGTCGCGCTTGAGCGCTTCGCAACCGCGCATCCCGATCATCACGGAACCGTCGCGCTGCTGCTGACCAGCGACGAAGAGGGTCCGATCAATCTCGACGGCGTGCGCCGTGTCGCGCAATACTTTCGCGATACCAGCCAGCGCATCGACTGGTGCGTGGTCGGCGAGCCTTCGTCGAAGGAAAGACTGGGTGATCTGATCCGCGTCGGTCGCCGTGGCTCGTTGTCGGGCGCCCTGACCGTTCGTGGTGTGCAAGGCCATGTCGCCTATCCCGACATCGCGTTGAATCCGATTCACGCCATCGCACCGGCGCTGGCGGAACTGGTCGCCACGCGCTGGGACGACGGCAACGCGGATTTCCCGCCGACCTCGTTCCAGACCTCGAATATCAATGCTGGTACCGGGGCGCACAACGTGATCCCGAGTTCGCTCGTCGCACATTTCAATTTCCGGTTCGGTACCGCCAGCAGCGCGGATTCCCTGAAGGAACGCACAGAGGCGATTCTGAAAACGCATGGCCTCGATTACGCGCTGGAATGGAATCTTTCCGGCGAACCCTTCCATTCGCCGGAAGGTGGAAAATTGCGTGAGACGGTGATCGGCGTCTGCCACGATTTGCTCGGCATCGAGCCAGAAGCCAGCACCGGCGGTGGTACCTCCGACGGCCGCTTCATTGCGCCGCTCGGTGCCGAGGTCGTCGAAATCGGTCCCGTGAATGCAACGATCCACAAGGTCGACGAACACGTTGCGCTCGCCGACCTGGAGCGTATGCCGGACCTGTATCTGGCAATTGCCGAGCGATTGCTTGGTTGATCGAATTGCGGCGAGCCGATGAATTGAGCGCTTACCGATGCCATCAGGGCAACTCGAGGGGCGTGAGACGTTTGCGGCGAATTGCTCCCCAGATCAGTCCGATCACAAGCCACGATCCGCCAATCAGGAAGGTAAGCCGGTCGAATCCCGACCATACGAAGGCGACGATCAGCAATCCCAGCAACGGGAAAAGCACGTAGCGAAAAATTTGCCGGCGACGGCGCTGCTTGATGAAGAAGAAAACGAATACGGTGACGTTGAGCAGCATGAACGCGGTCAGAGCGCCAAAGTTGACCAGTTTGAGGAGTGCTTCCTCGGGCAGTGTCAGAGCCAGCAGCACCGACAGCACCGCCACCAGCAGCGTGGCATTGATCGGCGTCTTCCAGTGCGGATGCACGCGCGCGAGAAATGCCGCCCCGGGCAGCACGCGATCGCGTCCCATCGAATACAGGATTCGCGCAATCGCCGATTGTGCCGCCAGCGCGTTGGCGATGCCCGCTGCGACCACGTTGACCAGGATCAGTGCCAGGTACAGTGCCGGACCGCCGACCTGGCGCGCAATCTGGAAGAATCCGAGCTTGTCGTCCAGCGTCGCGTAATCGGGGTGGACCAGCGCAGCCAGATATGTTTCCAGAATGAAGATCCCGCCAAGCAGCAGCAGGGACAGCACGGTGGCATTGCCGATGGCCTTGCGGGGCTCCCTGGTCTCCTCGGCGAGCGTGCTGATCGCGTCGAAGCCCAGAAAACTCAATGCGGCGATCGACGTCGCGGTGGCAACGAAACCCCAGCTCAAATGCTGGGGCTGGTAGAAAGGTGCGAGCGACCACCCCCCGGCGCCCAGTCCCCGCGCGAATACGAAATCGATCGCCAATGCGATGAAGACGCCGAGCGCGGCCAGCTCGACCAGCAGCAGCACGAAGTTCGCGCGTGCCTGCAGGCGGATGCCGAGAATGTTGATCGCCGTATTGAAAACCGCGAAGACCAGCACCCACACGAAGGTCGGCACGCCCGGCAACAATCCTTGTAGCCAGCTCGCCGAGAAGGCGTAAATCAATGCCGGGATCAACAGGTAATCAGCCAGTATCATCCAGCCGGCAATGAATCCGATGTACGGATTCAACCCGCGCTGTACGTACGAATACACGGATCCGGCAACGGGGAATGCCCCACTCAATTGCTTGTAGCTGAGTGCCGTGAACAGCATTGCCACGATGCCTACCAAATAAACGAGCGGCACCATGCCGAAACTCTCGCGGGATACGAAGCCGTACACGGCCCACGGCGCGATCGGCACCATGAAAATCATGCCGTACACGACGAGATGCCGCAGTTCGAGCGTGCGTTCGAGTTCCTGGCGGTAGCCGGGCGCGGACCGGGCGTCTGCGGTTGTCCCGGTTACGGGCTGCGGTTCCATGGAACTCGGTTTCGACCTTGGATCCACTATCGATTATTCCGGGAATGCGCGATGGATTGGTTGTTCGATCTGCTTTACCGACAGGCGCTCCGGTGCAAGCGATGCCACATCGAGGCCGGCGGCGAGCACGTCTTCCGGGAGTTGGCGTCGCTGGACCAAGGCCGCTGCGACCCGGCCCATCGCCGGCGCGGTCTGGATGCCGTAGCCACCCAATGCGGCCAGCCAGAAAAACCCCTCCAACGCCGGATCGTAGCCCACTACCGGGGTGCGGTCGGCGACGAAGCAGCGCAAGCCGGCCCACTTTTGCCGAACGTGCGTGA
>JBOHYR010000121.1:0-7341 GCA_050737995.1 Rhodanobacteraceae bacterium | reverse complement strand
GCAGTTGTTCGATCCCGAGCGGCAGATGTTCCTGCCCGACCGCTTCATCAAGGGCGAGTGTCCCGTCTGCCACGCGAAGGATCAGTACGGCGACGCCTGCGAAGTATGCGGCAGCACCTACAACCCGGTCGACCTGATCGAACCGTATTCGGTGGTCTCGGGCGCCGAGCCGGTGGAGAAGGAGTCGCTGCACTTCTTCGTGAAGCTGGCGGACTTCGAAGCGCTGCTGAAGACGTGGCTCGAGGAGCGCCGTGCGGCCGGCGGCCTGCAGTCCGAGGTCGTCAACAAGCTGAAGGAATGGTTCGCCGAAGGTCTGCGGAGCTGGGACGTGTCGCGCGACGCACCGTATTTCGGATTCGAGATCCCGGATCAGCCCGGCAAATATTTCTACGTGTGGGTCGATGCGCCGATCGGCTACTTCGCGGCATTCCGGGAGCTGTGCGAAAGCGGCCGCAAGGCGGGGCTCGCCGCCGCCGACTTTGAACGCTTCATTGCCGCCGGCAGCGACACCGAAATGGTTCACTTCATCGGCAAGGACATCATCTATTTCCACACCCTGTTCTGGCCCGCGATGCTGCACGGCGCGGGGCTGCGGATGCCGACAGCGGTGAACGTACACGGGTTTCTCACCGTCGATGGCGCCAAGATGTCGAAGTCGCGCGGCACCTTCGTGAATGCGCGCACCTATCTCGAGCATCTCGACCCGGACTGGCTGCGTTACTACCTTGCCTCGATGCTGGGCCCGACGCTCGCCGACATCGATCTGGACCTGAAAGCCTTCGAGGAACGCGTCAATTCGCACCTCGTCGGCAAATGGGTGAACATCGCCAGCCGCTGCGCGGGGTTCGTGCACAAGTTCTTCGATGGCCGGCTCGCCGATGCGCTGCCGGAAACGGCGCGCGCGCGCTACGCCGCCGCCACAGCGAGACTCGAAGCCTGCGAAGCACTCTACGAGGCGCGCGATTACGCCGGGGCGATGCGCGCGATCATCGAGGTGGCCGACGAAGCCAACGCCTACGTCGCCGACCACACGCCGTGGGTGATGGCGAAAGACCAGGCCAGGCATGCCGAACTGCACGTCGTGCTGACGCTTGCGCTCAACTATTTCCGGCTGCTGACGATCTGGCTCGCCCCGGTCGTACCGGCGACCGCCGCGCGCGCGCGCGCGTTCCTGGACGACACACCAGATCGCTTCACCGCTGCCCGCGAGCCCCTGCTTGGTGTTGTAATCAAGCCGTTCAAGACGCTCGCCACCCGCGTGGAGCGCAAACAGATCGACGCCATGATCGAAGCCTCGAAGGAGTCCCTGCACGTGAGTCCGAGTCCGGGATCTTCGAATCCCGAATCCGGAATCCCGAATCCCGGATCTTCGAGTACCGAGTCCCCAGTCCCGAGTCCCGGCTTCATCTCCATCGACGAATTCGCCCGCCTCGACCTGCGTGTCGGCAAGGTGCTGACGTGCGAAGCGGTGGATGGTTCGGACAAGCTGCTGCGCTTCGAGCTGGATGCGGGCGATCTCGGCAAGCGGCAGATCTTTTCCGGCATCAAGACCGCCTGGCCGGAGCCCGCGGAACTGGTCGGCCGCAACGTCGTGTTTGTCGCGAATCTCGCGCCGCGCAAGATGCGTTTCGGCATCAGCGAAGGCATGATCCTGTCGGCGGGAACGGGCGGTACCGATCTGTTCCTGGTGAATGTCGACCAGGACGCGAAACCCGGCGCGCCAGTGAAGTGATCGCCGCGCGGGTGCGCGCTCAACGCTCCTGGTCGGTCGGCCGGATCAAAATCTCGTTGACGTTCACGTGCGCTGGCTGCGTGACGCAATAGACGACCGCGTTCGCAATGTCCTCGCTCTGCAACTGGCGCATCGAGTCCGCCCAGGCGTTGAGCGCCTTTTTGGTTTCGGCATGTCCGATGTGGTCGCGCAACTCCGTTGCGGCCACCCCGGGTTCGATCACGCTGACGCGGATGCGATCCTTGCAGGCCTCCTTGCGCAGCGATTCCGAGAACGCCACCACGGCGAACTTGGTGCCTGAGTAACCACCGCCATTCACGCTCGCGATGCGTCCCGCGGTGGAGGCGATGTTGACGATGTGGCCATCGCGGCGCCCGCGCATGCCGGGAAGGGCGGCCTGCGTCGCGGCGATCAGCGCCATCACGTTGAGGTCGAACATGTGCCGCCAGCGGTCGAGATCCGCGGTGTCGACAGGTTCCAGGTACATCACGCCGGCGTTGTTGACCAGGATGTCCAGCTTGCCGAAATGGGCCTCGGTTTCGTGGACCACGCGCTGCGACTCGCCGCCTTCGGCGATGTCCGCCACCACGACCTGCACTTCGCCGCCCGCATCACGGATTCGCGTCGCCAGCGCCTGCAGGCGGTCCCCACGGCGTGCCGTGATCGCCACCTTGGCGCCCACGGCCGCCAACGCGATCGCGCACGCTTCGCCGAATCCCGAAGATGCACCGGTGACGAGTGCCACGCGCCCGTCGAGCCTCGATTGCATGATCCGTCCTCGCTTGAAACGTCGACGGTAATGCTACATTCGTGAACGTTGCGTCGGCCGGACGCCGGCGGGGAATATGTCATGAAGAGAGTCATCGTGCCGTTGACGATCGTACTGGCACTCGGCGGTGTCCGGGCGCAACGCGCCGTGTGTGCGCCTCCCGCGGGCAAGTACGTCCCCACGATGCAGCAGGTGCTGGACGCATCGAAACCGTCGGACTGGCGTCCGCTCGATCCGAACGACACGCTGTACATGGACGTCCCGCAAGGGCGAGTCGTGATCGAACTCGACCCCGCCTACGCGCCACTGCACGCGGAAAACATACGCACGCTGGCGCGCGAGCACTACTGGGACGGCCTGGCGATCCTGCGGGTGCAGGACGATTTCGTCACCCAATGGGGCGATCCCGCGGCCGAAGAAAAGCACCCCGCGCACCCACCCCGACCGCTCGGCAAGGCCCGCGCGACCGTCGCGCCGGAATTCGATCGCGACATCACGCCGGACCTGCCTTTCACGATGCTGCCCGACGGCGACGTCTACGCGCCCGAGGTCGGCTTCAGCGCTGGATTTCCGGTCGCACGCGATCCAAAAACCGGCAAGACATGGCTCGTGCACTGCTACGGCATGGTCGGTGCCGGGCGCGACGACGCGCCGGATTCCGGCCCGGGCACGGAGCTTTACGCGGTAATCGGCCAGGCGCCACGCCAGCTCGACCGCAACATCGCGCTGGTCGGCCGCGTCGTCGAGGGCATGCAATATCTCTCGGCACTGCCGCGCGGCAACGGGCCGCTGGGTTTCTACAGGGATCCGGCGCACCAGACGAAAATCCTGCGCGTGCGGCTCGCGGCCGATCTTCCACCAGCCGAACGCATGCATCTCGAAGTGCTGCGCTCCGACACACCGACGTTCGCGGCGCTGGTCGAGTCGCGCCGCAACCGCAGCGATGTGTGGTATCACTACAAGGCCGGGAAGATCGATGTCTGCAACGTGCCGTTGCCGGTGCGCGAAGCGCCAGCCACGGCCTCCACGGGTCAGTGACTACGATCCCATGTTGCCCCTACGGCACGAAGGGGTAACAGCGCCGAAGTGCGCCACACCGGTCGCGGACCCGCGCCGCATCGCCGGGCGATCCCACCGCGCCCCGCTCAGAACATGTGCCGCTCGATCCGGTGGGCCATGGTCTAGCGGCCGATTTCGCGATCATCGGCTTGCGGATCGTCCGCTCGGACAAGACGTGAGGCGGCCAAGGAAGCCCGCCTCACGGCAAGTCGCGGCGAAGAGAGGGTCTGCCGCGACCATGCTGGTCAAGGCATCAGCACCTTGTTGATCACCATGATCACGCCGTTGGATTGATAAACATTCGGGATCGTGACATCAGCGGTGTTGCCCTTGTCGTCGGTGACGGTGAGCTGCGTACCGCTGCCCTTCACGATCGACCAGTCGCCTTCCACGGTCTGCGGCAATCATGCCCACCGCGATCGGTTTCTGACCGGAAGGGATCGGCCAAAGTTCGGGTGCGCGGCCAGCGGGTAAAGTTTGCGGCTGGGTGGGCACCACCACCATGCGCGCATGTTGCAGGTCCACGGTCGCGGTCCAGCCGACCTGGCCGTCGGTTTGAGTGAGGGTCGAGGCCATGTAGGCGACCGTGACCGGCGCACGCGTCGGCGCAGCGGCCGCGCGCGGCAGCACCACGAATCCGAGCAATGGCTGCAACGCCAGCTTGCGCGTCAGGTGCAGGCCGAGTACTTCCCGCTGACCTGTGCCCTGCCGGCCGAACTGCGGAGCGTCGCGTGGGCGCATCAGCACAGCGTCTCTCCGATGGGCGCGAGCAGAAGCCGGATTCCGGGTTGCTGCGCCATGAAACCGGCGCAGGCCCGGGATGACGAGCTTTCTGATGCCAACCTGACCAATTATGCACTGAGGATCGACGCGGATCAGGTCCGGGAATGCCTGGTGATGTAACCCTCACAACCCCTGCCGGCCAACGGGAAAACGGTGCCCGCGAGCCGAGGATTTCTCGTGGAAAAAAATCGTCCGTACATTCCACCAAAACGTGCCCGAATCACCACGACGATACATTATCGCGTTCGCGTCCCCACAAAAGCCGCCCAATACCGTCTCAAGCAGCACCCGCGGCGGCCTGCTGAAAGCTGTCTACACGGCGCGATGGCGCGCACATCATCTGGTCCGGGCACGTCCAACAAACGGTTCAAATCGCAGCCCGCCTCGCTTACGCGATCTAACCTTTCTCGCTGGGCGTAATCCACATCGCGCAATGGATTCTACGCAAACCACTCCACAAAGCCAGGCATCTTCAATTCGAATCCAGCCAGCACATTCATACTGATGAAGCCACATTCCTCTGTGCCAAGATTCTCGAAATCATGCGCTTTGCAGTGAACGCAGCGACTGATCTGGCACGCTCCGTGAGTGCATCCAATCCGTACCGACTCACCAGGCGACGATACCGCCCAGATAATCAACGTACTGCAAACCCGAATTGCGTTGCTTCGACAGCAGGGCGTTTGCGAGGCTCGGTACGCTTTCCTCAACGCTCAGTCGCCCGCCCGGACCGCCAGCCGTGCGAGGAGGAATTTGGCCCGTCGCTCGCGGCGGCTCAGTGACGCGCGCGCGCGTAGTGCGCGGGCGACCGGCCAGCGTAACGTGTGAACGCCACGCTGAAGGCACTGGCTGAGCGGTAGCCGACGCGTTCGGCAATCTCGGCGATGCGGCTTTCGTTTTGCCGCAACATTTGTTTTGCCAAGGCCATGCGCCAGGCGAGCAGATACGCCATGGGCGCTACCCCAACCTTCCGCTTGAATCGCTCGAAGAACGACGAGCGGGAAAGTGCGGCCTCCTGGGCAAGATCAGCCATTGTCCACGCATGTGACGGCCGCTCATGCATCGCGCGGATGGCTTGCGCAATGCGCAGATCGGCCAGCCCTCGAGCGAGACCTTGCGCAGCCGCGAGGTCGGCCGTCGAGCGCAGCGCCTCGATAAACAGGACTTCCAGCAGCCGGGACAGCACGACCTCCCGTGCCGGGCGTTGCACGCGCGACTCGTCGCTCACCAGCTTGACCAGCTGCGCCAATCTCCCAGCGCAACGGACATGCACAAGCTGCGGCAACAACGGCACCAGCAAGTCGGCATCGGGTGACGCGAAACTGCAATACCCAATCAACATGCGCAAGTCGATGGGGCCACTTTGTACGCCAACCCTGAATGTTCCGTTGCCGAGCGCGACCGGGGACGACCCGTCGAGCTCGGCTGGCGGTTCGCGACTGGTCACTTGGAGATGGTGCGAGGCCGGAAGCAGGACGAAGTCGCCGGCCTCACCGTGGATCGCTTCCCGCCCGTCAACGGCAAGGCGGCAACCGCCTTCGAGGATCACGCCGTAGAAGGGCTCCCTGGTGTCCGGTGGCGCGATACGCCAAAGGCCGGCACCAACGACCGTCTTGGAGAACAGCGCGCTCGGCTGCAGCAGCAGAACTATCTCGGCCAGCGGGTCGATCATTTCAGGACTCATTCGAATAAAACATGGACTCTATATGATAGTCCGTACGAGTTAGGTCGTCTATTGTGGCTTTCCCGTTCGTCAACCAGGAAGCACGATGAAAACGATTCTGATCACCGGTTGTTCCTCCGGCTTCGGCCGCGAAATCGCTCGATATTTCCTTGACCGTGATTGGCAGGTCATCGCCACCATGCGTACGCCGCGCGCAGACGTTCTGCCTTCGTCGGAGCGCTTGCGCATCGTGCCGCTCGATGTGACCGATCCGGACAGCATCCGCCGCGCCGTGAAAGCCGCAGGGCCGATCGACGTGCTGGTCAACAACGCTGGCATTGGCGCGGCGGCACCCTTCGAGTTGACGTCGGCGCCACTAGCGCGCGAGCTGTTCGAGACCAACACGCTCGGCACGATGGCCGTGACGCAGGCCGTGCTGCCACAGTTCCGACAACGCCGCGAGGGCGTCATCGTGAACATCACGTCGAGCGCGACACTGAAAGCGTTGCCGCTGATCTCGCTGTATACAGCCAGCAAGGCAGCGGTCAACGCGTTCACCGAGTCGATGGCATTGGAACTTGCGCCTTTCAACATTCGTGTGCACCTGGTGGTGCCGGGCCGCTCGCCCGAGACGCG
Organism: Rhodanobacteraceae bacterium; assembly: GCA_050737995.1. GTDB lineage: Bacteria > Pseudomonadota > Gammaproteobacteria > Xanthomonadales > Rhodanobacteraceae > 66-474. Next base: position 699 of record JBOHYR010000121.1, on the reverse strand, counting down.
CTTTGGCGACAATGCGCGTGACGGTGCGCGCGCGGCCGGGCTCGATCACGAGGCCTATGCCGAACTCGGGCAGCGTTTCATGACGCAACTGGCCGATGCCTCGGGCCCGGTGACGTATGCCAGGGACGTCGCAGAAGCCACGTGGCGCGCGGTGAAGGACGCTGCGGCTCCGATGCGTATTGCCGCTGGCGAGGATGCCGTGGCTTTGGCTGACGCTGCCTGAAACGCGCTTCGGCACAGCCGGAGCCATGCGGCAGCGCTGCGCCAATCCTGGCGCTCGGCTGAAAGTCGGCGGCGACTTTGAACATCGTAAGCCCGTAAGCCGACCGGTCCCCGCGGGGTTGGTGACCGGTCGGTGATCACGGAGCCAGTGCCTTGCCGCAAGGCGGTGCATGTATCCGGATCATGCGACGTACTGCCCTTTGTCGAGGTCGGCGAGCAGTGTGGGACCAACGGGGTCCCACCCCAGCTTTTTCCGGGTCTGCGCGCTGGAGGCAGACAGGTCAAGACTTGCAAACGGCGCGAGCCAACCGAAAAAGGCCGGGGCCCCTTCAGGGCACCTCGAATAACGGGCTTCTCGGTGCGCAGTGAAGCGATTTTGGTGGTTGCGGTCACTGGCGTGCGCCGCAATCGTCATTCGGCGCCTGGTGAAGGCGCCTTTTCAGGTGCCCCGATCGCCTCTGGGCAGTCCGCCTGCAT
>JBOHYR010000120.1:0-3757 GCA_050737995.1 Rhodanobacteraceae bacterium | reverse complement strand
AGTTCCTCGGCAACCCTGGACAAAGTCGCCGATTGCAGCGGGGTGAAGCCGCCGAGCGGAAAGAACGGCACGAAGGCGATACCCGCGGCAGCGAGTTCGTCGATGAGGCCATCGTCGTTCCGGTGCGCAAGGTTGTACTGGTTCTGCACACAGACGATGTCCACAATGACGCGTCCCTCGGCGACTTGTTTTGGAGTCACGTTGCTGAGACCGACATGGCGCACGAGTCCTTGCTGCCGAAGCTCCGCCAGCGCGGTGAGTGGCGCCTCGATCGATCCCTCGGCGGCGCCATGGGCATCGAACATGATGCGCAGATTGACGACATCGAGAACGCCCAACCCCAGATTGCGGAGGTTGTCATGCACCGCTCTCGCCAAATTCTCGGCAGAGTTGGCTGGGTTCCATGAACCGTCCTCGCCACGTCGCGCCCCGATCTTGGTGACGATGACCAGATCCTCGGGATACGGATGCAGGGCTTCCTTGATGATCTGGTTGGTAACGTGTGGACCGTAGTAGTCGCTGGTGTCGATGTGATTGATGCCTCGCTCAACGGCCTCGCGCAGAACTGCCACGGCGGCGTTGCGGTCATTCGGAGGCCCAAAGACGCCGGGGCCGGCGAGTTGCATGGCGCCGTATCCCATCCGCCGCACGGTGCGGCCGCCCAGCGTGAAGGTTCCGGATTTGTTGATGTCGGACATGGCATGTCTCCAAAAGATGAAGCACCTACTGTAAGGGTCGGCGTCGCGCATGATGAGGGGGCGGATCGGTAAGGGCCGTTCAGAATTTCGAACAAGGGCAACAAACTTTTATGATCAAGTCGCGTTCATGGTGGTAACGCGCGGGCGGCTTTCGCGATGCGGCACGTACGATCGGAAGCACCTCCAGACTGAGCAAAGCGGTATCCAGGCTTGAAACGAAGCTTGGCACGCGACCGCTCAATCGAACCACGCGCAGTTTCGCGCCGACAGAAGCGGGTGCGCGCGTGCATGACCACCGGCTTGGACCGCCCTTGATGAAGGCGGATGGAATTTGGCTTGCCCCGACGCGTTGCTGCCAGTCGCGACCGTCCGCTCTCTGGATAACGGAACCGCCGTGACCACGGTGGGCACGTGTCGTGGCAGACCCCGTGGGCCCGACCTGCGCGGTGGATGCCGAACCGGTTACACTTCCGTCGGTTCGAACCCGGTCTGTCACCGGCGGGGAATTTTCCATAGCATGGCGCCAGAAAAACCCGGCTTCCTCGAGGAGCTGAAGCGCCGCCACGTGTGGCGTGCGGCGGTGGCCTATGCGGTGGCAAGCTGGCTGCTGATCCAGATCGCCACCCAGGTCTTCCCGTTCTTCCATATCCCGAACTGGTCGGTACGGCTGATCGTGCTGGTGCTCATCATCGGGTTCCCCATCGCGATGGCGCTGGCGTGGGCGTACGAAATCACGGCCGAAGGCATCCGCCGCACCGAAGTCGCCGGTTCCGCGCAGGCGCGGCCGGAACACGAAAGCCGCCAGATCGGGCGCAAGCTCAACACCATCACCATCGCGATCCTGATCGTGGCCGTCGCGCTGCTGGGCTGGCGATTGCTGGCGGTGCGGCATGCCGGAACCGCCGCCGGTGCGCAGGCGCTCGCGGCATCGGCCACGCCGAAAGTCCCGGTCGCCGTGAAAACCGCCGCCTTCAACCCGCCCGCCGACACGCTGGTGGTACTGCCGTTCAAGAACCTCTCCGGCGATTCCAAACAGTAATACTTTAGCGACGGCATCACCGAGGAGCTGACCGACGCGCTGGGCCAGAATCCCGCGCTGCGGGTGATCGCGTGGGATACCGCGTCGCGGTACCGCGACAGCAGCGAACCGGCCAGCGCCATCGGCAAGTCCCTGAACGTCGCGCATATCCTGCACGGCAGCGTCGCGCGCGCGGGCGATCAAGTGCGGATCACCACCGAACTGGTGGATACCCGCACCGGCTATCAGGTGTGGTCGCAGCACTACGACGATTCGTTCGCCAACATCTTCCAGGTGCAGGACAAGGTTTCGCAGGCGATCGCGCAGGCGTTGCAGGTGAAGTTCGCGCAAGCCGACCTGCCCGCGGGTGGCACCACCAACCCTCAAGCCCACGAGTTGGTGCTGAAGGGCCGCGCGCTCATGGACAAGTTCGATGCCGCGAGCTTCACCGCCGCGCGCCGAGATTTCGAGCAGGCGATTCAACTGGACCCGAATTACGCCGAGGCGCACGCGCAGCTTTCGCACGCGCTGCTCGCCCTGACCCAACGCTCCGACCTGCCGCTCGCGGCCATGCTACCGACGATGCGGGCGGAAGCCGAAAAGGCCCTTGCGCTCGATCCGCGCAATGCCGATGCGTGGGTGGCCTTGGGCAATGCGGATGGCAGCACCGACCCGCCCGACTTCGCCAAGGCGCGGGAGACCTACCGCAAGGCGCTGGCGTTTGACCCCAGCAATGCCAACGCGCATCTTGATTACGCCCTCGTCCTGCCGCTGAGGCAGGAGTTGGCGCAAACGCAGGAAGCCACGCTGCTCGATCCCGCCAATGCCACCGCCTGGAACAATCTGGCCACCGGTGCCCAAGATGTCGGCGACTGGGCGCAGGAGATTGAGGCGGCCGAGGCCCTGCTGCGGCTCGATCCTGAGGATGTGGACAGCGCGTTCGGCCTCGCCTTCGCCTACGAGCAGTTGCACCAAGAGGACAAGATCAAAAGCGCTTTCGCAGCGGTCAACCCCGTCACCGCCATCGACCGCCAGCAGGTCGCCGCGGGGCAGCTCACCTATCGGGCGCTGGCCGATCTGGCACTTCGCCCGCAGGCGCTCGCAGCGCTCAAGGACTTGAGCCGCCACCAGTCCAATCTGGATGTCGCGGCGAACCTCACGCAGATGTATCTCGCGCTCGGCGAGACCGCACCCGGACTGCACCTGCTGGAAGGTATCTGTCCGGCCATACCTGTCGCCTGCAACGACCTCGCCATCAATCCGGCGTACGTGGCGCTGCGCGCCGACCCCCGCTTCCAGAAGCTGGTGAAGCAATACAACGCCGTGACCATCACCGCGCCCGCCAGCGCGGGCAGCAGCGCCCCGGCCAGCGAGTAGCCCCCAAGCATCGGCATGGTGCGACGTTGCCGGCGCCCGGTGGACACCCGGCAATGAGCGCTTCACGGCACTGCCACCACGGCAACGAACGTCGGGTTGCGGCCGGAACCGATCCCATGACTTGGTTCAATTTCGTGCAGGTGATGTGTCCGCGAAACCCGCGTGAAAAGAAGGTCCAGCAGTCCCATGTATCGCGTTGCGCATTCGTGAGGAATCGCGGGATCAGGCCCGGATTGGCCAAACAAAGGCTGCCGAACACAACAGCATTTCACGCCAGCCAGCCACCACCGTCCACGGGAAACACCTGGCCTGTCGCGTAACTGTTCAACTCACGCCGGTCGTATCACTACCGGGCGAAGTACGCCGAGTGATTAATCTCGGCGATAAGTCCGGGCCGGATCGGTCAAATCCAAAAAACGCGTGTCTTTGCGCTCGATGCAGGTGCGCCCATGCTCGCGCGATCCATCCAGCGGCAACGGTCCGGCCAAAAGCAGGCGGCAGTCATCTGGTCGTGTTGCCGTTGCTCCTGATCGGCACGAAGTGCAGGTCCTGGTAGTCCCAACTAAAATCCGCCGTAGGCGATACCGGCTTCATTCTGATGGCGGCGATGCTTCCGTCGGGATTCAAATCGAAGGTGGCATAAGCGTTCGCGATGTTGCGGTTG